>JAKSCY010000666.1 GCA_022360355.1 Chlorobiales bacterium | reverse complement strand
GAATATCCCAAATATGGTTGGCCAGATCACCTCGGTGCTTGCCGACTCCGGCATCAATATCGTCGACATGCTGAATAAATCACGGGGCGATATCGCTTATAACCTGCTCGACCTCGGGACAGAAGTAGGCAAGGACATTGCGGATAAAATGAAAAAGATTGAAGGGGTTCTGGCTGTAAGGATTATTTAACGGCGAGATAGCTGAATGACAGGAAAATGTAACGATAAAGCACAGTAATGCAGGAAAGAGATGACTATGACGCATACACAGATCCCGATGCAGGAGATTACGCATATCCTGCTGGACATGGACGGAACGTTACTGGACCTTTATTTTGATGATTATTTCTGGGGTCATCATGTGCCTGAAAAATATGCTGAAAAGCATAACATCCCGTTAGGAGGCGCCAGAGAGCAGTTATACGCAAAGTACAAGTCCCATGAAAAAACCCTGAACTGGTGTGATATCGATTTCTGGTCACGGGAGCTTCATCTCGATATCCCTGCCCTTAAAGAGCAGGTTCGGCACCTTATCGATGTGCACCCTCATGTCATTGACTTTCTGAAACTGATGCGCAAACAGGGAAAAAAGATCTTCCTGCTGACCAATGCGCACTTCAAAGCAGTCGAAATCAAGTTCAGAAAAACACAGATCGGGGAATACTTCGACGAAGTGCTCAGTTCGTTTCACGTCGGACATCCGAAGGAAGACATTGCTTTCTGGCACAAAGCCGAGGACAAACTGCGATTCGACAAGGAGCAATCACTTTTTATCGACGATACGGAAGATGTGCTGAAAACAGCAAAGGAATACGGAATCCGCCACCTCTTGTTCAAGGCAAAAGCCAGCTCAATGAGCGAACCGAAAAAAACCGAACACTTTCCGGTTATTCACGATTTCAGGGAGTTGATGTAGGGGTTGGACAAGCAGAAAATCAGGGCACCTCTATTAATTGTCGTGAGCGGCCTGAGTACAAGGCGGACGGAGCGCAGAAACCGGAGTGTACATAGAGTACATGAGGATTTCGAGCACCGACCAACGAAGTAATCAGGCCGCGT
>JAKSCY010000464.1 GCA_022360355.1 Chlorobiales bacterium | reverse complement strand
GGCAACAAGGTGCACAGCAGCACCGGTGACTCTTTTCAGAATCGACAAGCCCATCTGGAACCCTGAAGCATCCTGATCCAGCACGTAATCCATGTCGGGAGAAAAAGGTGCGGTAGGCATTGCGGATATAAAAACCGCTTTCGGCTTTTTTTCAGGATCAGCCACGGAAGAAAACGGACGCTGCCTTATAACCGGCCACAAACCTGAACGCAGCAGTTGCTCCTTTATCCTTTCGGGACCAAGTGCAGCAACCGATTGTTCATTGAACGTCTCGAACTCCTCGAATGATTCGGTCTTGTCGAGATCAATGACAATTTCATTGATGACACGCCGTTCACCCAAAACAATACGCACTATTCGCCCCGATCCCGGTGCAGTCACGAACATATCGGGAGAGGCTTTGCTGTAAAACACCGGAGACCCCGTCTTGACATGATCCCCCACCTTTACCATCAACTTCGGCCTTATTCCCCGGAAACTGGCCGGTCTGATTTTCAGAAGGGCCGGCTGCCCTGCACTGACCAAACGTTTTTCCGGCACTCCTGCAAGTGCCAGATCATGGCCTTTTTTCAGTCGAATTACCTCCATAATCCAAGTTCGGTAAGATAGTATCGATGGGTTTTTCGATGTGGCTTACTCTATATCAATATGCACTTCATTGCGCCTGAGAAAAGGCAACGTCCAGGGAGGGTCGAAGGTTGCCGCCCGCGGTCTTGATGCCGGGCGGTATCCGTTCTCAACGATCCAGTCGTTCAGTTTTTCCGAATACTTGGCGATGTTTTTTTCGGAATGAAGGCCTGAATAGCGGATAGTCGCAACTGTCGCAGGCGGAATTTCTCTCAGAACTATATCCTTATCAAGGGGTTTTGGAATCGCTTCCATGGTATATTTCCGGGGCATGACAAATGCCGTAACCCATTTCTCCCCCGCTTTCCTCTGGATCACCGGCGCGGTCATGGTAATCTCCTCGCCCCCCTGTTCCTGTAGAACCGGTGTTGTCATATCTATGCTGGACTCCGCTTTGTTACCGCCGAAAATAAAACCAGCCAACTTGCTGAATGCCTTGCCGCTTGTTGACCGGTAATCTCCATCTATCGTTGTTTCAGCAAGTATCATAGACTCATACTGCCGGACCTCATACTCCCCGTCGCTTTTCAATAAAGAATATGCCGCTTCCTCGGCTGTTCGTTCACCCAGCACGGAACAGCCGACCAGAAAGAAGCTTGACAGCAGCAGCACAACAACGGTATTCATTTTCTCTCCCTCCTGAGGTTTTTCGTTTTTTTCAACTTCATACCAAGCCAAACAACAGTAAAGGGAAAAAGGTTTGGCAATAGAGCAGTAAACATAGACGTTCCGGCTGAACCGCAGAGAAACGTCAAACAAAACGGAACTGCTGTTGTTCAACCCTGACGTCAGACTTTTTCAAAGCTTTGCCTGCCTTCCTCAGGTTGCTTCTTTCGAACGATGGAAATGGTTTTGCTCATTCTGCGATATTTTATCACGCCGACAATGCCGGCAATGATACCGACAGGAATACATGCAATTCCGACCGCCCAGAACCAACCCTCTCGCGAAAAATGCATGATGGAGACACCGGCAATGACCAGAGCAACCCCTGAGCGAAGGTATGCAAGAAGCGTTCGCTCATTTGCCAGAACAGTCCGGTCAATTGCAAGCTCGTCCCGAAGGATCAGTTTACTATCGTCAAATTTCGTATAAGGAGACTTTGCCATGTCATCTTTTTATTCATACCCGGCCAATGATGCCCAAAAGCTTCTCTTGTAACATGTCCCTGCCGCCTATGTTGAAGCCGATTCACTGACCGAGCCTCGTATGCCCAAAGCCTTGATAATAAGCCAAACACCCCCGATGATGCCCAGTATGCCTATGGTGATCGGCAGAAACGAAGCAAACATGGCTACCATTGCAGGATGGGAAAGCAGAAATATTGCAAAAAAAACATTGATCACTCCAAAAATAACCGCACCGGCACCGTCCCCTTTTATGCCCTGCAACAGGTTTATGAATCCCATAACAAAACCGAAAACGGCAAGGATGATCACCAGTGTGGTCGGAATGAGAAAAGCCGTAAACAAGGGATGGTTCAGCACAAAAACACCTGCCAGGATACCTATAATACCATCCAGTAACAACCACCCCCAATGAAGGGACGACCTCCCTGTAAAGATGCTGATAAGAGAAAAAATACCGTGAATGAACCAGTAGATTCCTATAAACAGCACCAGTGATGACAGGGTCGCGCCCGGTGCGGCGACAAGCAGCAGGCCGAACAGGCTCAGCACTATCCCCCGCAGCAGAACAAGCCACCAGATGTCACACAGTTTACCAGTTGTTTCTTCCGCCATATCTTCCCCCCTGAATCAAGATTGTAGGATTTTCCTCCTCTATTCAACTACCAAACTGAGCGGTTGCCGATAATCCCGACAAGTCGGGAAGACATAGGGGACAACACACCGGTATGAGCGGCAAGTCGCCCGGCTCAGGATTCACATTCCCCAGAGATTTCCGGTATGAACCGGTTTGTCCTGAAGTTTCAGGTAATAGAACAGTTGCGCCTTGTGCACTTTTAAATGATCGATCATCTCGAGAAGGCGGTGGCCGAGCAGCACCTCGGTCGGATCCCAGGGAGCAGTTGTCTGTTTTGTGGCAAGCTCCTCCTCACTGCATGCCGACAACATGGACAACGCAAGCTGCCTGTCCTCGTCCAGAAGCTTTTTTGCTTCGGCAACGCTTGCGACAGCAGGCATTTTTTCAGCGGGCGGCAACATTTCCTCGAGGGGCACGCTGTTTACATCAACCCCTTCAGGCAGCCCCCAGTCACCGGTGACAAATCCACGCATACCCTCGCCGCACGCATTGGTGACATGTTTGAGAAGTTGACCGGTTGCCATCCAGTTGCTTCCCGTAGCGGGCTTCCATTGCAG
>JAKSCY010000766.1 GCA_022360355.1 Chlorobiales bacterium | reverse complement strand
TGGGGCAGGCCCGGCAAATCGTTGCAATGTTCTATGACCCGGACGAAAGTCTTCAATACCGAGAGTACCAAGTGTTAACGAAATCCAGTTCACTTGGACTCTACACATATCTCCCTGCTAAGGGATTTGTGAGAGTATCCGACACCGCCGTGTCCTTGCTCAACCAAGCATTCCGTCTCGAGCTGAACGGTACCGACGTTTTGGGCAGCAAAATAAGGGACCTGGCTATCCCGCGAGAGATGGCATTGCCATGGCAAGAGGCGCTGGAAGCGGTGGCCAACGGGACCATGTCGGGAGAGGAAGCCCTGCTTGCAGTCGGGAAGCCTGGACGCCCGGCCATGGATCACATCGTTATGGACAGAGTGACCGTCGATTCGGGTGAACAGACCGCTGTCTTAGCAATCGTGGCGCCTTGTCGTGAGGAGGAATTCGAGTCGACGGAGTACATGCGGAGAGAGACGCCTTCCGGCAAGACCCTGAAATCCATTCCCTACCCTCTCATCTTCTTTCGTTCGGTGAGAGCGCCTGAGGGCACTGTAGCGGATTTCACCTGTCTGGCGATGAACTCGGCAGCAGGGAAGCTGCTTCAACTGAACGATAGATTTCAATTCGGACGCAGTCTACCGGAGATTTTTATAGATGACGTGCCGAGAGATGTGCTTTTCGTCTACGCTTGCGAGGCGGTGAAAACCGGGAAGTTTTCCGAATTCGAACTCGAGTTCAAATTGAGAGTCGAGGATGAGGAGCCGAGGCTCTTGCGGTTTTGGCTGTGCAAATTCGGCGATGGAGTGGGTTTTCTTTTTCAGGACGTCACGGCGACACGAAGAATAGAGCGTCAGCTCATGCAGTATCGCCACGCTTTTTCCCATATGGATGAGGCAATCATTGTCACCGATCTTGACGGCAACATTATCGATTGGAATCCTGCCAGTGAACGGATGTTCGGCTACCACAAGGAAGAAATCATCGGACAACCGGCCGATATCCTTACTCAAGACACCAGTGGAGGCCAGTTGAAGCAATCGTCTCGAACCGTCCTC
>JAKSCY010000528.1 GCA_022360355.1 Chlorobiales bacterium | reverse complement strand
CAGCAGCAAGCAAAGCACACAAATACCTGCCTATTCGCCCGGGGACAGATATCGCACTGCTCCTGGCAATCATGCATGTCCTGATCGAGGAAAACCTCTATGATAAGGAGTACATCGACCGTTTCGCCATCGGTTTTGAGCAGCTTCAAGCCCACCTCTCTGACAAAACTCCGGAATGGGCATATGCGCGCACAGGCCTGAGACCGGAGGATATCCGTGAAACTGCTCGCATGCTTGGAGCCGCGAAACCGGCCGTTGTAATTCATCCCGGCAGGCGCGTTACCTGGTATGGCAATGATACCCAGCGCAGCAGAGCAATTGCCCTGCTTGTGGCGTTACTTGGATCCTGGGGGCGCAAAGGCGGATACCTGATGACAAGCGCCATGGAGCTTCCGAGCTTCCCTTATCAGCCTTATGAAAAAAATGACGTAGCCATCGCCGACCGCCCCGTTCCCAGCGCCTATCCCCTTGCCGATAACGCCCTGGCCTCCGGCATCTGCGATGCCACGATTCCAGGGACGAGCGCGTATGACGTAAAAGGCTGGTTCGTTTACGGAACCAACCTGATAACAACGTTGCCCGATCCTGAAAATACCCGAAAAGCTTTGCAGGAACTGGAATTCATTGTTGCGGTAGATGTTCTACCCGCCGAGATTTGCGGCTGGGCGGATGTCGTGCTCCCGGAATCGACATACCTGGAACGATGCGATGAAGTGCACATTCCCGCTTACAAAGAACCCTATATGGCCGTACGCCAGGAAGTCGTCAAGCCGATGTACAACAGCAAGCCCGGCTGGTGGATAGCCCGTGAAATAGCGCACCGTATCGGCCTGGAGAATTACTTCCCCTGGAAGGACTCGGAAGAATACGTTATGGAACGGTTAAAGGCCGGCGGATACAGTTGCGACGAAATGCAGGAAAAGGGTGTCATCAAGGGAAAACCGCAGCCCACTACCTACGAAGAAGGAGCGACACCTGAGTTCTGGACTGCAAGTGGCAAGATCGAACTCTACTCGACTGAACTCGCCAATAATGGTTTCGATCCCATCCCGGTTTGTACACCTCCTGAAGAGCCGCCACCGGGCTATTACCGTCTGCTGGTCGGCAGGGTGCCCGTGCACACCTTCGGAAGGACAGCGAACAATCGCGAACTCTGCGAAATTTATGATGAAAACGAAATATGGATTTCGTCAGTTGTCGCTCGGGACTTCGGCATTGCGCATGGCGAAAAGGTCGTGCTGGTCAACCAGGACGGTCTCGAAGACGGCCCTGTAAGAGTGAAAGTGACCGAGAGAATCAGAAATGACTGCGCTT
>JAKSCY010000278.1 GCA_022360355.1 Chlorobiales bacterium | reverse complement strand
GGCCCGGGCGGTCCGGATGTGGTCCGAGGCCAGGACCTCCAGCATCCCCGAGCGGGTCAACCGCATGAAGGCCGGGGTGGCGTAGTAGCCCAGGGCGATGGTGGGCATGACGAAATGGGCCGCGGTGTCACTCCCGGAGATGGGCAGCCAGCGGAGGATGACCCCGAAGAAGATGATCATGATCAGGCCGAACCAGAAGGAGGGCATGGCCTGGCCCATGACCGAGATGGTCAGGGCCAGCCGGTCCAGCCAGGTGTTGGGCCGAATGGCGGCCAGGACCCCCAGGGGGATGGAGAGGACCACGGCAAAGCAAAGAGCGGCCAGCCCCAGGGTCATGGTCACGGAGAGCCGGGCTCCGATGATGTCCTTGACCGGCTGGTTGAAGTAGGGCGACTCGCCGAAGTCTCCTTTGAGCGCCCGCCCCGCCCAGTCCAGGTACTGGATCACCAGGGGCCGGTCAAAACCGTACTGCTGGCGGACGAACTCGATCTCCTTGGGGGAGGCGTTCTCCCCGGCCAGGGCGATGGCCGGGTCGCCGGAAAGCCTGATCAGCATGAAGCTGACCATGGAGACGGTTATGGCCACCAGGACGGCCAGCCCGATTCTTTTGAGAGTGTAGGTCAGCATGGTCTTATAGGCACGGCCCCAAGGTATGATTCGGTTCCACCCGCAGGAAAGGGCCGAGCCCCGCCGCGTATCATCTGCGGCGGGGCTCTGAGCTTACTTCCACTTGGCCAGGTAGAACCGGGGCACGGCGTCGGGGTAGGGGGTGAAGTCCAGGTCCTTGTTAAAGCAGTTGTTGGAGACCCAGGTGAAGAGGGGGGCCCAGTAGGCCTGCTCGGCGATCCTCTTGAGGGCCTTGGCATAGGCCGCCTTGCGGACCTCCAGATCGATGGAGGTATCGCCCTCCTTGATCCAATCCCTGACCTGGGGATCCCGGAACATATCAATGGGCTCGAAAAGGAAGAAGTAGGAGACGATGGCCGAGATGTCGTTGATGGAGTAGGAGCCCCAGGTCTGGAAGACGAGCTGAGCCTTGCCGGCCCTGGTCTTCTCCCTGAGGGCGGAGTACTTCAACATGTTCAGGTTGGCCTTGATTCCCACCGCCCTTAAGTCCCCGACGATGGCCTCGGCGTAGGGCCGGTCGCGGTAGCCGTAGAAGTCGAACGTAAACCCGTCCGGGTAGCCGGCTTCGGCCAAGAGCTTCTTGGCCTTTTCCGGGTCATAGTCGTACTTCATGACCTCGTCGATGCAGCCGAACTGGGTCGGGAAGCAGGCCGAGTTGACCACCCGGGACTGGCCGCCGACCAGGTTTTTGGAGATGGACCCCCGGTTGATGGCGTGATTGACGGCCTGACGAACCCGGACGTCCTTGAAAGGATTGTCTATCCCCAAGCTCTTTTCGCTCCGGTTGGCCGCGTCCATCATCAGGAAACCGATCCGCATGGTCTCGGCCGCGACCACGGTCACGTTGGGGGCCTTGGCCAGCTTCTTGGCCTGATCCTTGGGGATCAGCCAGATCCAGTCCAGACCGCCGGTCATCAGCTCGGCCACCT
>JAKSCY010000125.1 GCA_022360355.1 Chlorobiales bacterium | reverse complement strand
TATCTGTTCAATTACCAGGGAACGACCAATGTAAAGAACGAGGAGACCTGGTCTCTAGAGACCGGTTACACCGCTAAATTGCTAAAGACCTTAACGCTGCTGCTCAATGCCTATTTTCAACGTTTCGAGGATATGGTTGGCTATACCACCACTACCAGTTTGGTGGGCGGATTACCGGTATCCAGTGGCACGATCGGAAATATCGATGCCGCAGATTCCTATGGTGTCGAAATCGAACTGAAAAAAACCTTCACTCAAGCCATCTTCAGTACCTGGTATGCCTACAATGGCTTCGACGCCGACAGTTTGGGGCGATTCCGTGCCTACGGTCCGGCCCGACATAAAATAGGCTTACGCGGACGCCTTCAATGCGGTCGGGGCTGGACGCTGAATTCCAACTATCGCTATACAAATACAACCCCCTCCTTGGTAGGTGGAGGAAGTGTCCCGGCCAAAATACCCCATGCAAACCATCGCTTAGATCTCACAGTCATAAAATCATTTAATGAGGAACGAGGAGAATGGGTACTCGGCGTCAGCGATATCTGCAACGAAACCAACGGTCCCCATTTAGGGCTGAGTGACTTGACCGGCCATGAGACACCCGGACGTATAATCTTCACCCGCATGCGATACAAATTCCAGTAGCGTTATCTCTTAAACCATGCTGAAACGGACACGCCATCTTGTTGTTTTCGTCCTGATCCTGATCGGGGGGACTATCCCCATCCAGGCGAAAGACAGTGCGGCTCCAATCTCTAAGGAGTACAAGATTAAGGCGGCATATCTCTACAACTACCTAAAGACGATCGGTTGGCCTGAAACCCTACCCCCGGCTATGCGTGAGCACATGATCCTCGGCATCCTGGGAACAAATCCTTTTGGCAATAACCTGGAGCAACTGAAGGCCAAGACCGCACAGGGTAAACCGATCAAGGTGCTACTCTTCGGTCCTTTTACCGCCTTGCAACAGCAGCAAGAGTCCTCTGAAACAACGGAACCCAATCACCCCCGCCTGCAGGACATGGCCAGTTGCCATATCCTCTTTGTAACGCAATCGGAAACCTCACACCTGCCTGCCGTCCAGGAGGTGGTGGGGACACAACCGGTACTCATCGTAGGAGAGGAC
>JAKSCY010000014.1 GCA_022360355.1 Chlorobiales bacterium | reverse complement strand
TCTTCCATTCTAACAGACTCCTTGTGTCTACAAACAACGAAAACACGATTCCTTAGCGCCGGCCGCCCCGCCCAGACGGTTGCTTCACAAATGAAAACATCTCAGTACTGTTCACATTACCCCCGCCCCGTTTAGGGCTGCCCGCAGCGATATAAATCCGATTCCGATACACGACAGCCTGGGATCCATGCCGCCCTTGCTGCATGGACGCCAGCTGATACCAGTCACCCGTTTGAGGATCCAGGACCTGTGTGTTCCTGATGGCTGTCGTAGCGTTCTCGCCCCCAAAATAGAAGATCAAACCGCCCAAGGTTGCCGTACCACCAGCCGCCGATCCCAGCGGCAATGGCTTCTCCAAAGTAGACCAGGTGCCCGTGGCAAAATCATACACATCGACGGCCCGCTCCACGGCAGCAAAGAACGATCCCTGCTTGGTACTGGTATTGCGTCCACCCACACAGTAAAGCTTATCATCCAACACCACGGCATGGAAATGGTCACGGATATGCGGTGCATTGGGCAATTGGGTCCAGGCACCGGTGGCCGGGTCGTATTCGTCAAACCAGTTATTGGTCCCACTGGTGTGTCCCAGGGTGATGCCACAGGCCATATAGATCTTGTTGTTATAAACCACGGTTCCCGCCCCACCCCGACGTCGGGCCTGGGGAATCTCATCGCCTTGGCTCCAAGTATCGGTGGCCGGATCGTAGATCTGTACATGCGTCATGGGGGGCTCCGTGGGATAATGGCCGGTCATGGCCCCCACCATATAGATCTTATTGCCCCACACCACCGGTTGATAGTGGTGGATTAGGGGAGTCGTCACGCCCATCTTCTTCCAGGTCAGGGTTTCCGGATCAAAGCAATCGATCTTACGGGACTCGCGCCCCCCGATCATATAGAACTTGCCTCCGCATTCCACGAGCGAGGTCTCGTGACGTCCCGTGGGCCGGCCGTTGGTGGTCAGCGTTTGCCACTGCCAACGAGGTTCCCCCAGATAGGGACTGAATTCAGCGTTCAGCGTATCGTTGCCGTCCACCGTCACCAAGGTGAATGGCGCATTGGGATCCACCACCCGGCCGAG
>JAKSCY010000133.1 GCA_022360355.1 Chlorobiales bacterium | reverse complement strand
GTTGAACATATACGACATATCCGTCACGCTGCTCGTGTCCCAGCCACCGATGTTCTGGTTGAACACAGAGGCCTGGGCAAACATACGATTCATATCCGTCACGCTGCTCGTGTCCCAGCCACTGATGTCCTGGTTGAACACATCGGCATTGTTGAACATATACGACATATCCGTCACGCTGCTCGTGTCCCAGCCACCGATGTTCTGGTTGAACGCATCGGCCTCGTAGAACATAGTCCCCATGTCCGTCACGCTGCTCGTGTTCCAACCACTGATGTCCTGGTTGAACGTGAAGGCTCTGACGAACATAGACGACATATTCGTCACGCTGCTCGTGTCCCAGCCACCGATGTTCTGGTTGAACGTATTATTTCCACTGAATGTTCTGTTTGCGCTGATTGCGTTCGAGGTATCCAGGCCCGTGATGTCGGTGGCATTGTATGACGAATCCCTGAACAGGTCATCCAGTGTTGTTTCATTTGCCGCAGCAGGATTCGTGTTCCCTATCACGTCGGTAAATGATCCCGCATTCACATCGACCGCGATGTTCGTGAAGGGTGTTGCCACACCCGCCATGGGCGTTACCGCCAGTGTATACTCCAGCGTATTCACCTCTGTCAACGGGCCGGCGGCTGTTCCGTTCGAGATCACGATATCGGACAGCTCGAAACCCACAGGCGCTTCACTGAACGTGAACGTAATCGTTCCCGTACCGCCGTTCCCGGCAATCGTCACCGTCGGTGCCGTCGTATCGATCTCGATCGTCACCAGCTGGCTCGCCGCGGCACCGGCATTGCCAACAGCATCCTCAACACGCATCTGCACCGTCGCCGTACTGGTCAGCGAACCGTCGGCATGGCTCACCGACGTACCGGTCACCGAACCGCTGATGTCAACCCAGGTCGTGCCCCCGTTGGTCGAGTACATCAGCTTTTCACCCGCACCCAGCTCCGACGACAGCGTCGCGTTCACCGTCAAGCCGTCACTGTCACCGGTGATGAAGTCGCCGGCTGTGCCCGTGTCGTCGGTGATACTGTCGATCGTGATCGTCTGTAAGGGCGCCGTCGTATCGATCGTCACCAGCTGGCTGGCCGCGGCACCGGCGTTGCCAACGGCATCCTCAACACGCATCTGCACCGTCGCCGTGCCGGTCAGCGACCCGTCGGCGTAGCTCACCGACGTACCGATCACCGAACCGCTGATATCGACCCAGGTCGTGCCGCCATCGGTCGAGTACATCAGCGATTCACCCGCACCCAGCTCCGACGACAGCGTCGCATGCACCGTCAAGCCGTCACTGTCACCGGTGATGAAGTCTCCGGCGGTGCCCGTGTCTTCGGTGATGCTGTCGATCGTGATCGTCTGTAAGGGCGCCGCCGTATTGATCTCGATCGTCACCAGCTGGCTGGCCGCGGCACCGGCGTTGCCGGCGGCATCCTCAACACGCATCTGCACCGTCGCCGTGCCGGTCAGC
>JAKSCY010000002.1 GCA_022360355.1 Chlorobiales bacterium | reverse complement strand
TATCGCAGAACAGTTAAGCGTTCGTTCAGCAGCGAGAATGGTGGGATGGGCGCTGAACAAGGCCGACCTGGAAAAGGTTCCCGCACACCGTGTAGTCAACCGAAACGGGGAACTGACGGGAAAAGGGCACTTTTTCACTCCCGACACTATGCGCCGGATGCTTGAAACAGAAGGCGTGACGTTCAAACCCGACGGCTCGGTAAACCTTGAGAAACATCTTTTCCGCTTCAGCTCTCCTTCATCACAGCTGCATCATCCATGAACCGTCTGAGACCTGAATCAGTCAAAGGATGTTTCAGGAGCTGTCCGATGACCTTGAAAGGTATGGTTGCGACGTCCGCACCGATCATGGCAGCCTCGACAACATGCTGCGGATGGCGGATACTTGCGACAAGTACTTCTGTAGAGAACCTGTAGTTCTCGTAAATTCCTACAATCTGCTCTACAAGAGCCATCCCCTCCGTGCTGATATCGTCAAGGCGCCCGACAAAGGGGCTTACAAAAGATGCCCCTGCCTTGGCGGCAAGCAGAGCCTGTGTCGGCGAAAACACCAGTGTCGCATTGATCCTGATACCATTGCCGGACAGATGGCGCATCGCCTTCAGCCCTTCAAGCGTAAGGGGACACTTTACCACAACATTTTCATCTATCTCCGCGAGTTCTTCCCCCTGGGCAACCATTTCCTCCGCAGTAAGTGTTGTCACTTCGGCGCTGACCGGTCCATCAACGATCTCACAGATCTTTGCGATATGTTCCTTGAAATCCCTGTAGGTAAAATTATCCGGGTCCTTGACAATTTTAGCTACAAGAGAGGGATTGGTTGTCACACCGTCAAGCACTCCCAGATCGTTGGCCGCCCTGATCTCATCCAGATCAGCGGTATCGATAAAAAATTTCATATTCTGCTCCATTAATATTTTTCAGTCCCCATCATACTTCACTTCATTTGTTCAATTCCGTCCTCCCTGAACTCCTCCTGTTTACACCGGCAAACATACAGGGTTACTCCTACACTACAGCTTACAGGTTCACCCTTGCCTGCCGGCTACATTCTCAAACACTCACCGGCTCGTCTGCAAGCATGGCATTGAAGTTTTTGCTCTGACGAGATTCCCAGCCTTTCTTGTGATACGCATAACCTGCCAGCAGAGGTAATGCAATGGTTGCCTCGGCAAAAACCATCTGTTCGAATACAGTATCGACCTTGCCCCATGAACTGGCCTCTTTCAGGGTTGAACCCGAAAGCCCGCCGTCACGCTCATCGGCAACGGTCACCTGAACCGCATAGGTGTGCATCGACACATCTTCGTAACCAAGCACTTCCGCAGCCACCACAATATCCTGCGTGAAATTTTTCGGCACGCCGCCTCCCAGCATAAAAAGACCGGTACTGTCGTTGCTTATCTTGATCCTGGTTAACTCACGGAAATCCTTGACAGAATCAACAGCGACCTGGCGGTCCGGATTGTTCCACTGATGATGAACAAGACCGAACCCTGCCGAGCAGTCTGAAAAAGCAGGAACAAAAATCGGCACACCTTTCTCGAAGGCTTTGTAGACAATGGAATTCCTGTCAAGGTTCTTTTCCTCGATATACCTGCCCATCTCCATGATAAACTCTCTGGAAGAGTATGCGCCCGGCTTCATGGAACCGGCAATGAGAGCCATGGTGTCGTCACAGACGCGGAGATCATCCTCATCGATATAGGTATCGTAGATGCGATCGATGTGCAGTTCCCTGAGCACGGCATCATCGGCAAAAGGGTCACCTTTGTAGTGCTTGAAACCAAGCGCCTCGAAGAAATCCTGGTCAACGATATTGGCCCCGGTAGAAACTATGACATCAATCATGTTGTGCTCGATCATATCGATGATCACCTGCTTGAGACCGGCGCTTATGAGCGAGCCTGCCAGTGTCATGATAACCGCACACTCCCGGTCCCGCTGCATCCTGTCAAGAATTGAAGCTGCTCTTGCCAGATTTCTTGCCTGAAAAGCTGTCTCTCCCATCTGGTCAACAAACGGGACGACATCCAGCGATTTGATATCGATATGCCTGATCGGCTCTTTCAGCAGGTCTTCCTTCCTTATTCCTGTATACATGCTCTTCCCCTTTTCTGTTTTTAACACATAATACTGTTTGACCGCCTCACGATCAACCGCCGTCAATCCCCGGGTTTGGCAACACTTCCTCTGCAGGATAACCGAGCTCCGGGAAACTCTAATGGTGGAAAATAATAAAAAGTTTTTCCGGCACTGCCGAATGCAAAGCGATGGGTTCAGGGGACAAAAAAAGAGAGCAAGCTGACTATATCACACATTTAAAATTACCGGATGCTGCTTCCTTCCGGACCTGACATGGTTGGGTAACCAAATGTTGTATAGGACTTGCTCTCAATATCGTTCTCTATGTCGAAGGGATTGAATATACCACGAAAAAATTATTCCACACAAATAAAAAACACTCTACCCCCCATGATCGTCACAAACAGCTTTTATCTTTATGTCAACTGTTATAACTTCCAGTGCACTGAACAGAAGAGTACCCTGAGCACACGGAAAGCAACCGTGCGCAGGAACACGCTCCGATCATGAATACTATGGGCAAAAGAAGAATTTTAAGCGGCATGCGTCCTACGGGCAAGCTGCATCTGGGACACTATACCGGCGCACTGGAAAACTGGGTCTCCAGACAAAACGAGTCGGGAGCAGACGGGAAGAGAGTTTTTGAAACATATTTTCTCATCGCCGACTACCACAGCCTTACCACTTCGCTCGAAACCGCCGATATTTTTGACTGTACCATCGATATGGTTACGGACTGGCTGGCCGCCGGCGTCGATCCTGATAAAAGCCCTATTTTCCGGCAATCCCAGGTTAAACAGCATACGGAGCTTTTTCTGATTTACGCGATGCTCATCACTGCATCGAGACTTGAACGAAATCCCACGCTCAAAGACCAGATCAGGGACCTCAATATGGAAGCTGTTTCCTATGGGCATCTCGGCTACCCTGTCCTTCAGGCGGCTGACATTCTTCTCTACAAGGGAAACATCGTTCCGGTCGGGGAAGACCAGCTTCCGCATGTTGAAATCACAAGAGAGATAGCACGGCGCTTCAACAAGCAATATCCACATCCCGAACTCGGTGACGTGTTTGAGGAACCTGAACCGAAAATCACCAAATTTTCGCGTCTTGCCGGGCTCGACGGTAAAACCAAAATGTCCAAATCCCTGGGCAATACAATTCTTCTCTCCGATCAGCCTGAGGATGTCTTCAATAAGGTACGCAAAGCGATTACCGACACGCAGAAGATCAGAAAAAATGATCCCGGACGCCCTGAAGTATGCACTGTCTTCAGCTATCACTGCAGATTTTCCAGCCCTGACAAGGTCGAAGAGATCGCACAAGACTGTAAATCAGGGGCTCTTGGCTGTGTCGAGTGCAAAAAAGTATGTTCGGCAGCCATCTCCGGAGAGCTTGCCCCGATTCTTGCAAAAAGATCGGACTATGCTTCCCGGCCTGATATGGTAAAAGACATTCTGCTCCGTGGCGAGGAACAAGCCCGCCGCGTTGCCGAAGAAACCATGCTGGAAGTTCGGGAAGCCATGAAAATCGGCTGAACGGTGCAGTGTGAACAGTTTAGTAACGACAAACAGGAACCCTTGACAGTGCATAACAGCAAACAATTTGCCTTCATCTTTGACATGGACGGCGTTCTCGTAGACAACATGCGCCTCCATGCACGCTCATGGGTTGAACTTTTCCGTGATTACGGGCTCGAAGGCCTTGATCCCGAACGCTACCTCC
Source organism: Chlorobiales bacterium (assembly GCA_022360355.1). Classification (GTDB taxonomy): domain Bacteria; phylum Bacteroidota; class Chlorobiia; order Chlorobiales; family Chlorobiaceae; genus Prosthecochloris. The sequence goes on along the minus strand of JAKSCY010000002.1, from coordinate 4,645 downwards.
GTGAAACAGCGGGCATGAAAGGGCTCGATGTGCTCCGTCATTTTCTGGACCCTGATATAACACCCGAAGACGCCGGCCATCTTACGGAGCTGAAGGATTTTCTGTACCGCGTCATGTACAGAAAAGAAATTTGTCCGGTGGAGGGACTTGAATCGTTCCTCGACAGAGCGGAATCACTGCATATAAAACTCGGAGTCGGCACAGGCGCCGGAGCCAGAAATATCGATTACACCCTCGAAATACCAGGCCTTCGCAACCGCTTCCAGGCAGTTGTCGGCTCTCATCAGGTACAACACGGCAAACCTCATCCCGACATATTTCTCCGTGTAGCCGAGCTTCTCGGCACCGACCCGTCCAGATGTATAGTTTTTGAGGATGCCCTCCCCGGCATCGAAGCTGCAAACGCCGCCGGCATGAAAAGCATCGCCCTTGCCACCACAAATCCTGCGGAAATCATGCAGGCCTGTACCGGGGTGCTGAGCGTCATCGACGATTTTACAACCCTGACACCTGATGAGGTACTTGACAAACTTTGCATAGCGCAACCATCAGACAGCTAAGGCAGCAAGCCTTTCGACATGCGAAATTATTTTATAGAACACCTACAGCAGGCCCTGCAGAAGTCAGGCATCTCGACCAACAGGGACATTCAGATAGAAAAACCTGCGGACAACAAATTCGGGGATTTCTCCACGAACATCGCGCTTGTGCTTGCCAAAGAGTGCAGTATGAATCCTCGTCAGCTTGCGCAGGAAATTGCCGGGCACCTCTCTTTCCGGAATGATACCGTCAGCAAAACAGAAATTGCAGGGCCGGGGTTTATCAATTTTTACCTTGAGCCCGCCTTTATCATGCAGCAGGTTGAGCAGGTTGTCAGCGAAGGCGACAGCTTCGGACAAAGCCTCGCCGGTAAAGGGAAAACCGCCATAGTGGAGTATGTAAGCGCCAATCCCACCGGCCCCCTGACGATAGGCCGGGGCAGAGGGGGTGTGCTCGGGGACTGCATCGCCAATCTTATGGAGGCACAGGGGTACGAAGTTACGAGGGAGTACTACTTCAACGATGCAGGCAGGCAGATGACTATTCTTGCTGAATCGGTCAGACTCCGATACATCGAGCTGTGCGGCAAAAACGTTGATTTTCCGGAAACGTATTACCAGGGTGATTACATCAGGGATATTGCCGGAAAACTCCACGAAAAACATGGTGATGCCCTTGTTGAAACCGAACAGCCTGACATCTTCAAGCAAACAGCCGAAACCCATATCTTCACACACATCAAAAACACCCTTCACCGCCTCGACATAACACATGACAGCTACTTTAACGAACACAAGCTGTATCAGGAGGATGGGAGTGGCAAATCGCCGAACATGCAGGTGATCGAGGCGTTGCGGGAGAGAGGTTACATCGACGAGTATGACGGTGCAACCTGGTTTACAACCTCAAAGCTGGGACAGGAAAAAGACAAGGTACTTGTCAAGTCAAGCGGAGAACCAAGTTACCGCCTTCCGGATATAGCGTACCACATCACAAAATTCGACCGCGGCTTTGCCAGGATCGTGAACATTTTCGGGGCCGACCACATCGATGAATATCCTGATGTCATAGAAGCACTGAAAATCCTCGGTTACGATGTGGACCGGATACGTGTTGCCATCAACCAGTTCGTCACGACAACTATCAACGGGGAAACTGTCAAGATGTCAACAAGAAAAGGCAATGCCGACCTGCTTGACGACCTTATTGATGATGTCGGTCCTGATGCCACAAGGCTGTTCTTTATCATGCGCAGCAAAGACTCCCACCTGAATTTTGACGTAGAGCTTGCCAAGAAACAGTCGAAAGACAACCCGGTCTTTTACCTTCAGTATGCCCATGCCCGCATATGCAGTCTCCTGCGCATGGCAGAGAAAGAGACTGGGATTGCCTTCCCGGAAACAGGCAAGGATATGCGAAAATTGCATTCAAAACATGAAATACAGCTCGGTTTTGCTCTGCTCGACTACCCGGAAATCATCGAAGCCTGTGCAAGGTTTTTGGAACCGCAGAAAATGGTTGAGTACCTGCACGGCGTTGCAGAACTTTACCACCGTTTCTATCAGGAATGTCCCATACTGAAAGCAGACAGCGAGATACGCAACGCCCGCCTTTTCCTTTCGGCAGCTACCCGGCAGGTACTGCGTAACGGATTCAGGATACTGGGGATTACCGCGCCGGAATCCATGTAGGAGAAAAAGTCAAAAATTAAAAGTAAAAAAGCCTGCATAACAGGCGCTCTATCACTTTTTGAACTTTGTCTTTTACTTATTGTTATGCCTCCCGGTACAAACCCTCTTCAACGATGTACTGCCAGATTGAGGAAGGCATCTGTCTCGAGCAATCCTCACCGGACATGATGCTTTGTCTTATTGCTGTCGATGAAAGGGGAAGATTGAAATCGATGCGCTGGAACTTTTTTTTGTGGAGACTTTCCAGGCCTGCTGTGTCGGCACCCTCGCCTTCATTCGCTTCCCGACCGAAAACCACGATAGTACAACGTCGGATCAATTCCTCCCATGACTTCCACTGCCTGAAATTAAGATAATTATCTTCGCCGATCAGGAGCGTAATATCCGGAGAGGAATAAATTTCCTCAAGATATGCTATGAGATCTATCGTATAGGAGGGGCGACCGCGATTGATTTCCCAGTTGCAGACTTCTGCCACAACTCCGGTTTTGTTGACTTCCTCTGCAAGCAACTCGGCCATCCTTACCCTGCTTCTGTCAGAAAGCCCGGGGGCGTCTTTCAAGGGGCTGTTTGAAACCGAGACAACCAGCCGGTCTACATGCAACAGTTCTCTTGCGTAAAGACACAGCGCAAGATGACCGTTATGAGGAGGGGAAAATGTTCCCCCAAAAACCGCAAGTCGCACGTATCGGGAACATTATGTATTCTCAAAATATCTGATGACTTTCTTACGATAACCGTCAACCTTTTCCATGTTCTCGGGGAACTGCTGATCATAAGCGTCCAGAGCTGCTTTTGCCTCAAACCATTTTTCCCTTTTTATAAGCACTCCGATCTTGCCGAGCCAGGCCTTCTCAAGGTAAACTGTATCCGGATAGAAACGGATAACATCATCGTAATAGGCTATGGCACCCCGGTATTTCTTCAGTTCCCGGTATTGCTCCGCAATGCGGAACTCGTTAAGAGCAAGTTTTTCCCTGAGTTCGGAGATGCTGGTTATGCTCTCCCTGACTTTATCGATTCTTGCATACTGCGCCTCGGCAACGGCGAGATTTCTTTTGTACAAATCGTTTTCAGGGTTGAGATCAACCAGTCCGGTATAGAGTTCAATATCACTTTGCAACTGCTGGGGATCTTTAGCCGGATACATCTCCAGATAAAGCTGAAACTCACGGATAGCCTTTCTGGTGTGCTCCTGGTCGCGGGAAAAAATCGGGGAGAGCTGTTTATGGGATTCTGCCAGTTTAAACTGCGAATCTTCTGCAAAGGGAGAACCCGGTGTCTGCTCAAGCAACCGTTTGTAAATATCTATAGCAAGCAGGTACTGTTCCGAATCGTAATAGGCACCTGCAAGGGAAAAAAGAACATCATCCTCGAGGGTTGTCGCTCTGGTATCAAACATAAGTGATTCCAGCTCGAAAATCGCCTTGTCATAATCCTCTTTACCAATCAGAGCCTGTGCATAAGCGTACCTTTCGGTAACTTCACCGGTTTTGGGTGCCTTTACCGATGAGCATGCAGAAAACAAAGACCCGGCCGCCAGACACATCCCGGTAATAAGGGCCATTCGTTTGATCATAAATCTCGAAACCGCCATAATAACTCCGTAAATAACACAAAAATGAAAGAAGCGAAAGAATAAGACTATTCGGCATAAAATCAAAGAGATCCATCATCGATACCCGACTTCAGGATCAATGGAAGGGCACCAGCAATCGGGCTGCCGTAAAGGCAGCCCCGACCCGTGAAAGCGCGTATGCGTCAGAAAGATATCCGCTCGCCAAGCTTGCCGGGCTTGGCTGACTGATCGTAATATCCTCCGGTAGAACCATATCCCCCCGCAGTATTGAATCCAATGGGAACATAGAAGGGACAAAATCCTATTATGGCCGTAATCAATGGTGCAAGGCCGATAAGCCACCACCAGCTCTGAAACACCAGTCCTGCAACAAGCATTACAGAACCGAGAACGATTCTCACATTCTTGTCGAGAGCGCCAATGTTTTTCTGCATGTTTTCAGGCTCCTCATAGTTAAGCTGTTTTGAAAAAATAAGTAGCAAAAATCTATCCCTGAAATTACAACCTGCAGGTTGTAATTTCAAACGTGATTTTTCCTGATGGAGAAGCAGGACAGATTAATAGCTGCACCCTTGCATCGCATAAAAGAGATGCGCGGTTCTCAGAACGTAAACAGCTTGATACCTTTCTCGCGAAGTTTTTCGGCAACAACAGGAGGCTTTGCAACGGTTACGCCCTCGATCAGATTATCCGGAGAAATTCCCTTGTTGGGAAGAAAAAGCGGACACACCTCGACGGTCACTCCTTTTTTAACAAGATTCTTCAGCAGCATTTGCGGTGACTTTTCAAGCGGCTTGAGCATGGTCTGCTTGCTGCCTTTCAAAGCAAGCTCTCC
>JAKSCY010000229.1 GCA_022360355.1 Chlorobiales bacterium | reverse complement strand
TTAGCGAGAAGGACAAGATCGCGCTGGCCGTCAAGGAGCGGCTCCAGGATACGATGGAGCAGTTCGGCTACACGATCCTTCAGTCGCTGGTGAACGACATTCAGCCGGACCCCAAGGTCAAGGAGGCGATGAACCAGGTCAACGCCAGCGCGCGGCTCAAGGAAGCGGCCAAGAACGAGGCCGAGGCCCAGAAGATCCGTGTGATCGCGGCGGCCGAGGCCGAAGCACGCGCCAAGGAATTGCAGGGTGTCGGTATCGCCCGGCAGCGCCTGGCGATCGCCAACGGCTTGAAGGAATCGGTCGAGGCCTGCGCCGAAGCAGGCATCTCGCCGGAAGAGGCGACGAAGATGGTCCTCTTGACGCAACATTATGACACGGTGACGGCGGTCGGCGCACATGGCCGGTCCACGATCATGATGATCCCCTACGGTCCGAACGGCATGTCGCAAGTATCCGAGCAGATCACCGCGGCGCTACTGACCGGCAGCGAAGCGGATCGGCAAGCCGTAGCCGGCGAAACACCCGCACCGAGTCCCGAAGCGTAGCGATCGAGCGCGGCCGATCGGTGTTCACCGGTCGCGCGACACACAGAAGAAACTAGCCACAGAGGACAGGGAGAAGAGGCTTTTTTCCCTCTCTGTTCCCTATGTGTTTTCTATTGTTGAATCCTATCCGTCACAGTAAATCAATGCTCTTCGCGGGCCAGGTTGCGGTTCCAGGCGGGGACGTCAATGACGATGTCCTGGCTGCCGTCGGGGACGCACTGGCAGCCGAGGCGTGATTGGGCGGTCAGGTCGTACGCTTCATCGAGCTGATCTTCCTCGTCGTCGGTCGATTCATTGCACGTGTCGAGCCCCTGACGCACGACGACGTGACACGTGGCGCACGCACAGACGCCGCCGCAGGCGTGGTCGAGCTCGATGCCGTGGCCCATCGCGATGTCGAGAATCGAGCCCGGCAGGCCGTGATCGCCGTAGGGGATCTTGGCCGGATCGACTTCGATCACGTGCTCCTGCTTTTGCTCGTCGCGGATTCGCAGCGTGTACTTCTTCGTTGGCAGGTGGACCTCGGAAGATTGGATGTAGGGGTTTTGTCCACCCATGGCGGGGCTCCTCAGGACTCGGCGTTCGGATTATCGCTGACCAACGCCGCACGGATGCCGAGTTCGGCCAGCCGCAACGTGCGGTGTCCGAACGCGGTGAGCCGTTCGTGCAGGGCGTCCAGGTCATCGGTCTGACGTGCAAATTCCTTCAATGCGGCCATCTCGCGTTCGATGCCCGCGCGCTCTTCGGTCGAGAGGCGATCACCAACCTTGGCCAGCATCTGAACCGTCTTCTGCGTGTCGAATTCAATCTGGTTAAGCAGGTCGATGCGGCGGTGCGCGTCGATGTCGGCGCGGGCGAAGGCTTGGCTCTCCTGCGTGATGCGTTCGACTTCGTCGCGGGTCAGGCCACGATTCGGCACAATCTGAATCGCGGCCCGCTGGCCACTACGTTGCTCGGTGGCGGAGACATTGAGGATGCCGTTGGCATCGATCATGAACTCGACTTCGACCTTCGGCAGGCCGGCGGGCATCGGCGGAATGCCGCGCAGCTCGAACTCGCCGAGTGACCGGCAATCCTTGGCCAACTCGCGTTCCCCCTGCAGCACATTGAGCTTGATAGCCGTCTGACCGTCGACGAACGTCGTGAACATTTCCGTCGCGCGGCACGGAATGGTCGTGTTCTTGAGAATCAGCTTGCCGACCGCACCGCCCATTGTTTCGAGCCCGAGTGAGAGAGGCGTCACATCCAGCAGCAGCATGTCCGCCCGCTGTCCGGTCAGAATCGACGCCTGAATCGCCGCCCCCAGCGCGACGACCTCATCGGGGTTCAAGGCGGTGTACGGCGGAAAGCCAAAGCACTCCTCGACCCGGCGATAAACCAGTGGAATCCGTGACGAACCACCCACCAGAACCGCCTGCTGTAACTCATCCGAACGCAGGCCTGCGTCGCGCAGCGCCTGCCGACATAACGCGATCGTGCGCTCGACGAGGGGGCCGATCCGGCCCTCAAACTCCTCCCGCGCGATCGTACGCTGATAGACGCGGCCCTCACCCAGATCGAGTTCGATCCGTGCTTCCTGTTGCTTGCTCAGCCGCACCTTCACGGCCTCGGCGAGCGTGCGCAGCGCCTGCTTGGTGGCGGGTGCGTCGATCGAGACGTCAAACTGTTGG
>JAKSCY010000069.1 GCA_022360355.1 Chlorobiales bacterium | reverse complement strand
GGGATATCCCCTTGGACATCCACGAACTGCCTTCGATCGATGCCGTTATCATTTCCCACGACCACTATGATCATCTCAACAAGTACTCTGTACTGCAACTCGTCCATAAGACCCGCCGGTTCATCGTACCGTTGGCTGTCGGTAATCGACTGGCCAAATGGGGCGTCCCTGTCGAAAAAATAGTAGAGCTCGATTGGTGGGAAACACACCGCCTCGACGACAGCCTGACCATTGCGGCGACACCGGCCCAGCACTTTTCAGGGCGCGGTTTAACCGATCGCAACGAGACCCTTTGGGCCTCCTGGGTCATACAATCGTCCCACCACAAGATCTTCTTCAGCGGCGATTCCGGATATTTTAACGGTTTCAAACAGATCGGCAAAACATACGGCCCCTTTGATATGACCTTCATAGAGTGCGGCGCGTACAATGCATCGTGGTCCCAGGTGCATATGTTTCCGGAACAGACCGTCCAGGCACACGTTGATCTGGGCGGAAAGGTACTGCACCCCATCCATTGGGGCACCTTCAATCTGGCCCTGCACCCCTGGTACGAACCCATGGAACGTTTAGCGGCCGCTGCCAACACAGCCGGCGTATCCATTGCCACTCCCGTGGTCGGCGATACCACCATTTTCAACAATGACCTGCCTGATAACGGATGGTGGCGTCAGGCAATGGCGCGACAAATTGAGCAAATCGCAAACAATTAAGGAGAATTGATCATGGCCAAGCATAAATGGAACATCAACGACATCGCAGACCAGCAAGGCAAAATTGCAATCGTCACCGGCTCCAGCAGCGGCATCGGACTGGAAACGGCAAGGGTTTTGGCCCGCAAAAGGGCCGCTGTCATTATAGCGGTCCGCAACAAGGCCAAAGGCCGGGCGGCTGCCGACAGAATTATGGGTGATTCCGGGAATCAAGATGTGCACCTCATGGCACTGGACCTGGCCGATTTGGCATCGGTCAGGAATTTTGCGACGCGGTTCAAAGAGAAGTACTCCCGTCTCGATCTGCTGGTCAACAACGCAGGCGTAATGGTTCCGCCCTATACCCGGACGCGCGATGGTTTCGAATTGCAGATGGGCACCAATCACCTGGGACACTTTGCATTGACCGGGCTGTTGATTGACCTGATCAAGCAAACACCGGGCAGC
>JAKSCY010000633.1 GCA_022360355.1 Chlorobiales bacterium | reverse complement strand
TTGTCGAACACAGTGACTACCAATCCTTTGATACCGGCACCCGATTTTACGCCCGGGGAGACGACTGCCCGGGCATCACCTTTCTGATTTCCGGCGAGATCCGTGTTTTCATGGCGGCCAAATCGAAACGTGAAATCACCCTCTATCACGTCCTGCCGGGTGAGGTCTGTGTGCTCAACGCCTCTTGCATCCTGGCACGGTGCAACTACATGGCCAATGCTGTCGCCATAGACCATGGGGCAATGCTCTATCTTTCCCGTGAGGCATTTCTTCAATTAATGGCGTCTTCCGAAGAGATGCGCAATTTCATATTTTCATTTTTCAGTCAGCGTTTCGCAGAGATTATCGAATTGGTGGAAGAGGTCACTTTCGGTAAACTGGATGTGCGCCTGGCAGATTATTTGGTGGAGAAGGCCGAAAACAATGAGTTGAACACCACCCATCAAGTCATCGCCAATGAGTTGGGATCTTCCCGTGAGGTTATCAGCCGTCTGCTTAAAGATTTTGAACGCAAGGGCCGTATCGAACTCTCACGTCATTTTATCCGCATCAGAGCATTGTATTAAGCCGGTCTTAAAATATGCCGGGCGGAATTGTCCCGGTAATCCTGCCCGGCAGGGCCTTAACCGCAATGAAGCGTCGTTCGGGTAATGGGTTATACCGGTCAAATCATTTTGATTTAACTTGCAATTTCCTCCCGGCGTGTATATGGTAGCGACTCAGATTATCCAACATCCCCGAATGATCGACTTTCACTCTGCTTGATCAGAAAATCACTCCCCATAGCAGCGATCATCTCTTAAATCTGTGGAAACTTTCGGGCATTGATGAGTAAACGACCACCCCTCAAGGGCGTGGCCTTGATTTGCGGCCATAGGATCAAATTCAAAGCGTTTAAATCTTAGCCGCGCGCAAGGCACGCGGTTTGGCCAACGGCGATCAATCAAAATCGTGCGGTATAGAGCCGCACGGCGGTCTTCCGCTGCCGGTCGATGCATGCACATCAAAACGAGACAGCCGGGCGTGTCGTACAACCAAAGAAGAGATCAGTACGCTCCTCGGCGCGGAGGTAAGGAATAATGCGACAAGAAGCCCCCCACGACACAACTAAAAGGAATATTGAT
>JAKSCY010000096.1 GCA_022360355.1 Chlorobiales bacterium | reverse complement strand
AGGCCGCATCACCGGCCTTGATTTGTCCTCAGAGGTTCTGGTTTACGCCAGGGATGTTGTAGAGAAAGCCGGTTTGTCGGACATGATTGCCTTTCGGGAAGGAGACGTCAACAGGCTTCCTTTCGATGACGATTCCTTCGACTGGGCATGGAGTGTGGATTGTGTGGGATACATGCCTGCTGAACCTTTGCCGATGATAAAGGAGATGACACGTGTGGTGAAGCCCGGCGGCAGTGTGGCCATTCTTGCCTGGTCTTCAGAAAAACTTCTTCCGGGATATCCTCTGCTCGAGGCCAGGCTTAACGCGACATCTTCAGGGATAGCCCCTTTCGTCAGGGGAAGGAGGCCGGAATTACATTTCATGCGCGCGCTTGGCTGGTTTCGTGAAGTGGGGCTTGTTGAGCTGTCGTCCAGTACTTTTGCGGGGAATGTTCATGCCTGTTTGACTGATGAGCTGTATCATGCCTTGGCTGCCCTGTTTCAGATGCGCTGGCGTGGTGTGGAGTCAGAACTGACAAAGGAGGATCAGGCGGAGTATCGGCGTCTTTGCCTTCCCGAGTCACAGGATTTCCTGCTCAATCATCCGGATTACGCTGCTTTCTTTACCTATTCGATGTTTCACGGCAAGGTCGAAAGTACATGAGGATTTCGAGCACCACTCAACGAAGCAATTGAATCGCGGAATAAATAGAGGTCCCTTTATGAATGCCTCTTGACAGAGTAGTGATTTGTTCAGTAAGTAAGTCCTATGTAAAAAAGGAGGGTGAGAAATGGGTAGATCTGTTTCATGTTGTGGTATTACTTGTTCCGGGAAAGAGGAACGGCTGCTGGATGCAAGGGTATCGCAAAAAAACATTGGCGCAATATATGACAGAATAGCACCGGTCTATGATATCTGGGGAAAGTTGACGGAATCACGAGCAAGAAGCAGGGCTATCGAGCTTGCCGGCATCGAGGATGGGCAGCATGTATTGGAAGCAGCTGTAGGAACGGGCCTGGCATTCTATGAAATCGTCAAACGGAATCCACATGGCACGAATATCGGTATTGATCTGTCGCAAGGAATGCTCGAGAAAGCCAGAAAGCGTTTAAGCAAACTCTCAGGTGCTCATTATGCCTTGAATAAGGGGAGTGTCTTTCATTTGAATGTTGAGGATGAATCCATTGATATACTGGTAAACAACTATATGTTTGATCTTCTTCCTTTTGAAGAGATGGGCAAGGTTCTCAAGGAGTTTAAAAGGGTTCTAAAGAGAGGCGGAAAACTCGTATT
>JAKSCY010000616.1 GCA_022360355.1 Chlorobiales bacterium | reverse complement strand
GGCATTGATCTGCAAAAGGCCAACGGCACACCCGATTGGGAGCTGCCCGTCCCCGGCTATTATGTCATCGGACAGGACGGGGTCATCTCCTGGGCCTATGCCAACGAAGACTATAAAGTCCGGCCAGAACCGGACATGATCATAGAAGCCCTCAAGCAACTACAGGCGAAAGCCATGGATTAAAACATCACAGAATCGAGGCAAGTGGTGACCTTTTTGGACACCATCACCCCTGTCCGGACAAACCTCATGGAGCTACTCACTTTTGGACAGGGGTTTTTTTCTGCCTCCGGGCAAAAGTTAGTGAGTTTGAAACTGCTTTGTTCAAATTAAGCTAGCCCGACTATGACAATGAAATGGGATCACACCGACGGTGCATATGTACGGGAACATGTGACAGTCGAAACAGAAGAATCACTTTTCGACAAACGTCATCCCGATCCCCTTGAAAGCGGGAAGGGATCTCCCTTTCAAAGCATTCATCCCCGCGTCATCCCGACCACAGCGGATGGATCCCCTTCCAAATGCTCAGTTGCCTGACTGATCTGCTTTCCTGGATTCGTTGGAAAACGACAAAGCCAGGATCAGAACATACGTAAAAATGAGATAAAATGTGATCAGACCATTATTCATAAGCTGGATATGCACCGACGTTCCGAACATGTTTTCCAGTGGCAGCGCGATCAACAAATATACCTTGACAAGACTGCTGTTTTACGGATCCCAAGTCTTGGGTTTCAGTCGTTCTTTGACAAGAAACTATAATTCCTTGATTTTCAACCGAAGAAAGTAGAACATAATTATTATGGGATAAAGAATATAAGACCAGATTATGTGGCTAATTTTCGGTAAGGAAATCAGGGAGCTGTTCTACAGCCCGAGATATATCCTCATTTTTATAACAGCCACAGCACTGATAGTCGGCTCGCTTGTTAATGGATACCTGATGTATTCCGAGGAAATGGAATACATCGCTCAAAAAAAAGCCGACAATCTTCAAAACCTGCAAAGCAACATTAACACAGGAAGTATTAGACACACTATTTGCCGTGAACCCTCCTTAATGTTCATTTTCGATTTCCACGCGAGTAATTTGGTAGGACGCCAGAGCTGGGTCAGGGCGTCAAAAGCAGAGTCCAGAGGTAATATTTATTCTTTCGTAATTGAGCCTCATGTAACGGATTCCATTTACGACCAAAATCCAATTCTCGCGTTTTTTGGCGATCTTAATTTGACGTTTGTTGTCACAGTCATTCTCCCGCTTTTCGCAATAATGCTAAGCTTCAACGCCATCAGCGGTGAGAAAGAACTGGGAACTCTCAGGCAAATATTCTCCAACAGCATCAGGCGATCGACCGTATTTCTGGCAAAATTCATGGGTGGTTATATACCATTGGCGCTCACCTTCATTATTCCTTTTCTCATTGGACTGCTTGGTATCACCCTTTTCACCAGTGTCGTATTCAGCGTTGAACATTG
>JAKSCY010000198.1 GCA_022360355.1 Chlorobiales bacterium | reverse complement strand
CATCCTTGGCCATTGTTCGTATGGGAGATTTTTGCGCCGTAAAAATGGCTTCTTCAATTTTAGTTTCATCCAATAATTGAGGGTCATAAAAGATCTTTACGGTTTTACTTCCCACATAGGTTTGAACCCCCATTACCCCGTTTACTTTACGCATCTGATTGGCAAAGGAAACCGAGCTGCCGTAACATGTTATATTTTTTAAATCGGAACGGGAATAGACTTCGGCCTTGGCAATTTTTGCGGGCTCATACCATTGCTGGTCAATGGTCGGCACCTCGAAAAAAGTACCTATATACATACCTAAAGCAGTTAATACAACAACACTGATCGGAGGTAACCACTTCAATTGTTTACGTTTATTGATTTGCAAAGTATCTTTGGCAGGGCATGAAATAATACATTCGCTGCATAAATTACAATCGGCATCACGAACAACATCCACATTTGCAACATCAATGGCTTGCGGACAATTGATTGAACATAACTGGCAATCGGTACACGTATTATTATTCCGGGTAATTTTAGCTACCGGAAAGAATCTGTTTTTGAAGTTACTGATCTCAATAATATAACCACCAACACAGGCAACTGCTAATGGCCACACATAGGATAACTCAATACCAAACTTAAGAATAATGATGTATATAAGTAATACCGCAATAAAAAATCCGGTAAATTTAAATACGTTGGCTAAAGCTCCGAAAGGACAAATGTATTTGCACCAAAACAAGCGAATAAAAACAGAGGCGATAATTACCAGGAATATACCGATTGATGCCCATAATACGACCACATCCATATCAAATCCGGTGGCTACAGCATAATACGGATCAAACTTTTTACAGAACAGCTCACTGGAATCCAGGGTATAATATAATGTAATAAAAAGCAGAACATATTTTAACGAACGAAGGACTTTATCCAGTATTCCTTTTATTGTAATTCTGACTTTGATCTTATCCCCAAGTTTTCCAAACCATTCGCTGATGGTTCCTATGGGACAGATATACGAACAAAATAATTTGCTAAGT
>JAKSCY010000772.1 GCA_022360355.1 Chlorobiales bacterium | reverse complement strand
CGCACCCAAGATGAAGCTGGTAGACGCGGGAATGTACCGCATCCACGGAACCAATTCCCCGTGGAGCGTAGGATCTCGGCAATCCCATGGTTGCGTGCGACTGCTGAACAGTTCGGTGAAGAAGCTCTCGGACTCACTGAAGCTTTACGTCGGGACCACCACTCGAGGGCGTACCGCGAATGGTGAATACGTTAATTTGGCTAAACCGGTCCGATTGGTGCTGTACAATTAAGAAGATTCTTGGACGCCGGTTCACGCTACTCGGTGAATACGCGAATCTCAGCGGAATCGTCAAATGTGGGCCGTACGAGGATTGCTGTAGCAGAAAACCTCTGCCCGATGACTTTGCGTAATGCGTCACGGTACCACAATTCATGGCCTGTGCCGGCTTTCACGAATAACCCGACGTGTTGCCGTACCTCGCTGTGAGCGCCAGGTGTGGTGCCGATCTCAGTCGTCCCTCCGGGACATGGCGGCTATTTAGCAATTCCCATGGAGTCGCCATTTCCAGGTGGTGTGGCCGTTGGCAGGTTCGTGAGACTGATTCACCGGAGGCCGCTGGTTGAGGCTTTCCTGCCTGTCAATTGGAGGGGACTACTGAGGACTGCTCTAGCTGAGCCACTCCACCACTGCACATGAGCATCGGCCAACAAGCGCTAATTTCAGCCGTCCCTCCGGGACTTCGGACGAGATGAATGTGAGAACGATTGACCGGCCCTTAAGGACCGGCCTACTATCAGATGTCCCTCCGGGACATGGCTTCCTGTTAACCCTGCGCGGCCTCCAATTTTCAGAGTTTTGGCCAGGGCCAATAATGATGGCTGAATGACGCGGGTGTCTTTGTCGGCCTATCTCGCAACGCTCGTTTCGGGATATTCCGGAGGAATATCTGATAGTAGCCCGGCGATTTATCGCCGGGTATGAAGGCACGGTAACCCTTCTTCAGTCCCGGAGGGACGGCTGATTCCGGAGCCACACCGCATGGGTGAAACCTACTACTCGATCAATATTCATTATGTCTTCAGTACTAAGAAACGTGTGCCCATGGTTACCGGGGAACTTAGGGATCGGCTGCACGCATTTATGGGCGGAATTCTCGAAAAGCACGGTGCGAAATCCTTGTGTATCGGAGGCACCGCGGATCACATCCACCTCCTAGCATCTTTGCCGACAACGCTTTCTATCGGCAAAACCGCGCAATTGGTTAAGGGCGGATCGTCCAAATGGATTCACGACACTTTCAGAGACAAGCGTGAGTTTGCGTGG
>JAKSCY010000753.1 GCA_022360355.1 Chlorobiales bacterium | reverse complement strand
TAACAAGTCGCTTTAAGGGACCGCTTGGGGCTGCGCCCCAGTTCCCTCGCTTCGCTCGGCGGCCCCTAAGCTCAAGCGTTAGGAGCAAATAGAGAGAGTATCGATGGATGAAATTACAAAATTCATATTGGAACTTGATGCGTTAAAACTCGTCCATCGAAAAACATATATCTGTGGTGGCATTCGAGTTGAAAATTCCGCTGAACATTCATGGCATTTAGCACTATCAAGTTGGTTACTCGCTAAACACCTAAATCGTGACTACTCCATTGAAAAGCTCCTCAAACTTGCACTCATCCACGATCTTGGTGAAATAGATCCTGGAGACACATTTCTATATTCAAAAAATCGAAATGAAGCGGCAAAACTCGAAAGTGAATGTGTTTGCAGATTGGCAAATGATAGTGGAAACTCAATAGATGAATTATTCGAGCTTTGGGAAGAACAAGAGTATGGTAAATCACCTGAAGCAAAGTTTCTCAAAGTCGTTGACCGACTTATTCCATTTTTACACAACATTACAAGCAACGGCAAAGCATGGAAAGACAACGATATCAGTGTTTCACAAGTCTTAAATGCTCATAAGTTCATTGAAAGCGAAGAACCAGAAATATATTCATGGTTTAAGCAAAACTTAGATCATGCCGTTAAAAAGGGCTGGTTAAAAAGCTCCTAACAAGTCGCTTTAAGGGACCGCTTGGGGCTGCGCCCCAGTCCCCTCGCTTCGCTCGGCGGCCCCTAAGCTCAAGCGTTAGCACCCATGGAGAAACAAGTGTCATTTGAAAAGAGATACGATTTGATATTTATGTTTATAAAAAAATACTTATTTCCGGATTTTAGCAATAAACTTACATGGCTTTTAACCACAACAGGTATTGGGATTATATTAACTCCATCACCAATTAAAGTTGCTATATTTAACTATGCAATTAAAATACTTACTCTAAATTCTATAACCCCATTAATTCTCAATGATTTTCAAAATAGTACAACAGATAAAGTCATAGCTTTCCTATTAATTGTTTTAGGCCTTGCTCATAACTTGATATACCGCTACATCACATTTCTTGATTTACAAAAATCGTACTATAAGAATATTTCTAAAAGAGATGCTGACGTTAAGTTATTTAAAAAGTTTTTAAAAGAAC
>JAKSCY010000249.1 GCA_022360355.1 Chlorobiales bacterium | reverse complement strand
CCGCCGTATTTGATGACAAATGTCTTGTCCTCAAATTTCCGGATATAGGGGAGGGCTTCGATAAGCACCTGCCCTATGGTGGATTGCGGAGGGTCGTTGTGATAATTCATCATTATCTGTAAATGTTATCTGTTCGTTTCGTCCTGTGGATTCATGTTCTGTAACTGCCGTTGATATCAACATAGTCCTTGCTGAGGTCGCAGGTATGGACAACGGCACAGCCGGGGCCGTTTCCCATGGAAACAGTGATTGTGTACTCGCTGCGGCCGAGTATTTTTTTTGCCTCTTTTTCTGAAAAGTCCGAGACGTATCCCGGTTCGAGAACAACCAGATCATCAAACTTGATTGAAACGTTTTCCGGGTTGAAAACAGCTCCTGACCTTCCGGCGGCTGCAATGATTCTTCCCCAGTTGGCATCCGCGCCGTGAAGGGCGGTTTTAACCAGATTTGAGTTGGCGACGGTTCGGGCTGCTTTTTGAGCATCACTTGTGGACGGGGCGCCTTCCACTCGTATTGCTACCAGCTTCGTTGCTCCCTCGCCATCCCTGACAATCAGCTTGGCAAGAAACGTCATCAGACTTTCCAGCGCAGTATGGAAAATTTCTGCATCGCGGCTTCCCGGAAGGATTTCTTCGCTTCCGGCGGAGCGCGAAAGCATAGCCACCATATCGTTTGTGCTCGTGTCTCCGTCAACCGTGATGGCGTTGAAGCTTCTTTCGGTTGCTTTTGAGAGCATATCCCTGAGCAAGCTATGGCTTATGTTTGCGTTTGTCACAAGAAAGGCAAGCATGGTAGCCATGTCGGGACAGATCATTCCCGAACCTTTTGCTATTCCGCAGATACGAATGTCTCTTGTTGAAAGCGACACGTCCAGAGCGAAAAATTTTGGAAAGGTATCGGTGGTCATGATCGCTTCGGCGGCGTCCGCGCAAGAGTCTTCAAGCAAAACAGCAGAAAACGTGTCGAGTGCATCGTTAATTTTCTCCATGGGAAGCGGGACACCGATAACGCCCGTGGATGAGACCAAAACCTCCCAAGGCTTTATTCCAAGCACTTCCGCTGTTTTTTCAGCCATGGTTTTCGCGTCACTCAACCCCTTGCTTCCTGTCGCTGCGTTTGCGTTGCCGCTGTTACAGACAATGGCGCGCATTGAAGACGCGGATTGTTCGAGGTGTTCTTTCGACAGGGTAACCGGTGCAGCGGAACAAAGGTTTCTTGTGAATACGGCAGCCGCCGAGCAAGGCTCATCGGCGGTAATAACCACCAGGTCACGTTTGCCGGATTTGATGCCTGCACGTGCCGTCCCGGCGGAAAAACCTTTTGGCCAGAACTGTTTTTTCCCCGAGTCCCTGATGTTGAGAGGCGTTGTATGTTCAGGCCATGTTGTTCCGGCTGCCAGTGCCTCTATGGCCGAGTAAGCCTTGTGTAAGATTTTCACAGCAAAAAAAGTAAGCGTTTACAATAATCCATGCGTTTCATTATAGCCGAGCATGATGTTCATATTCTGGACGGCCTGGCCGGCAGCTCCCTTGACCAGATTGTCGATCGCTGTGACAATGACTGCCGATCCGTTGCCTGCGCTTTCGGCAATATGTACATCGCAGAAGTTCGTGTAAGCAACATGCTGAACTTCTGTCATGGTTTGCCTGATCCGGACAAAAGGCGCAGAACGGTAAAATTCACTGAAATGCTCCCTAATTTGTGAAACCGACAGGTGTTTTTCAAGCTGAATGTTCAATACAGTGTAAATACCCCTGACCAAAGGGGCGATCATTGGTGTGAACGTGAAGGCGAACGCGGGTTTAACGGTATCTGTATCCAGCGCCTGAAGAATTTCGGGAGTATGCTGGTGAATTCCCACCTTGTATGCCCGTATATTGCCGCTCATTTCTGAAAACGAAAGTTCGACCTTGCCGGATCTTCCCGCCCCGGATATTCCGGAGATTGCTGTACAGTTGATGCTTTTGACAGCAGCGTCTTTCAGGGGCTTTTTTATGAGAGGGGCAACCCCGAGGATAATGCTTGTAGCATAGCATCCAGGGTTGCTGACAGCTTTTGCCTGGCTGATCTCATCATGATAGAGTTCCGGCATTGCGTACGTCAGGACAGATTCCGGGCTTTTATTCTTCTGATAGTACTTGGAGTGTTCCTCGGGGTTTTTAAGCCTGAAGTCGCCCGAGAGATCGATTACCAGCTTCCCGGCATCGGCAAGCTGCGGTACCAATGTGAGTGCTTCTCCGTGCGGCAGGGCGAGAAAATAGATGTCAGTATCCTTTTCGCCGCTGTACGAGTCAAGAACAAGGTCCGTGTCGAGAGCCGGGTATATGTCCTGTATTTTCTTGTCAGCCTGTGTATGCGCGTACAGTCTTTCAAGTTTCACCGAAGGGTGTCTGAGAAGAATTTTTGTCAGTTCAGCTCCGGAATAGCCTGAAGCGCCGATAATGGAAACAGTAGGTTTCTTGTAGCCTCTCATAATTCTTTGCAAGCTTGCATACCCATTCACCACAAAGGAAACTATTTCGCCGAAATGAATGATTTTTGGGTAACGTATTGAAATAAAATGAATTGCTTTGACGGATATATATTCTTTATATGAATTTATATTCATTAATATGGATAAAATAGCGATTTTTGCGGTGATTGCAAGGTTTTCGGACAGATGTTTTTTCTCTATCTTTGCTCTGGTATTGAGGAACAGGAGCTTCCAGTCGGTTATGAGATACAGGAAAGGATTGATTTTTGCTGTTGCGGCGATACCTGTTGTGTTTGTCCTGGTGTTTATTGCCTCGAGGATAGTAACACGACCGGCTGTCGAGACGGTTGTCGGAGAAACAGCAAAAAGCGGTTTGCTGAGGGTCGGTGTCGAGCATGCGCTTGTCTCCGTAACAGGTGATATTGCAACGGTTTTCAGCCGTTACTATCCTGATGCTTCCATAGAGCTCGAGCCAGGCTCTTTTGAGAGTCTTTTCAACGGATTTCTTCAGGGAGACCTTCTGGCTATGCTGGTAAGCGGTGAGCCCGGAAAATATGAAGTGTCTCTGCTGGAAAGCAAAGGAATAGCGTATCGTCTGGAACCGGTGGCCAGGGATGCTGTTGTATGCATTGTCAATGCAGCAAATCCGGTAGAATCTCTTTGTGTGGAGGAGCTTGGGAAGATCTACACTGCCCAAAAAACCCGGTGGGATGAAGATGCTGCTGAAGCCGGTGAGATCAAGGCGTATCTTAACAATAATGATATCAGGTTGCAGCAACGGCTCCTTGCTTTGGCGGTTCCTGAAGAAAACCATTTGACGGCGTGGCATACCGGAAGCGACCGTGAACTGGTGAGGGCTGTTTCAAGGGAGAAAGGTGCCGTAGGTATCCTTTCGTTTTCGAGAGTAACCGCCCTGATGGCTTCTGACCCGGTTTCATCTTCATTCCGTGTTGTTCCTCTCTGTAAAAAGAACGGGGATGTTCCGGTTATGCCTTCCCAGTATAACGTCTATCAGGGGGAATATCCGCTTGGTTATATTGTTTACTATATGTACCGTAAAGGCAGGGCTCTGGCAGCCGGTTTCGGCGCCTGGCTTGCCGATGGGGGCCAGAAAGGTTTTGCAGAGAGTGGTCTGGCTCCTTACAAGCAGCCGGTGAGAGTTATCAACCTGAACTGAATCATGCAACTGTTGACCGTGATCGAAAGTTTTTGTTATTCGGAAAACCTGTACGTTTATGTCCGAGTCCGGTAATACATCCTTTCAGCAATTGTCGCTCAAGCCTCTGGCTTTCGCCGGTATATTCTTCGCTTTTCTGCTTCTCGGCGGGACAGCCGGTTTCATTGTGTATCAGGGGAATTTGCAGAAAAGGGCGGATGAGGTACAGTCGATGTACAAGGATCTGCTTGATTTCCGTTCAACCCTGACACTGATAGATCAGCAATTGATTGTTATCCCCGAACACCCGGAGGTTTTGCAGGAGATTATCCAGAATACAAAACTGCTCCAGTTCCGCTCGGTCAATTTTCGGACAAGAGCTGAAAAAAACCAGATGCCGGAGCTGGCATCATGGATGAAGTCCAGGCAACTGGTACTGGAAAAAATGCTTACCGATATCGAAACAAAAGGGGAGGCTGCCGGTAACAACATTCCCTTGATGATACTTGAACTCGACGACGTTATCCTGCAGGCTGCCATCGATGTAAAACTTTCCAATGACAAGGTTTATGATGCGGTTCAGTTGTTTTTTTTCATTGTCCTTGCTGTTCTCATAATTATCATTATCTCTGCCGGCTGGTTGATTGTCAGCAACTATCGCCAGACTGTCATGCCGCTGAATCAGCTGGCTGAAAAGCTTCGGATGCTCAACGAGGAGTTGCCGGAAAGTTTTCATGATACAGCAGAAGAGGTGAAAAAAAATATACGGCGGGAGGAGTTCTCAAGTGATGTTAACCAGATAACCGATTCTATCGTAAGATTCTGCCAGGATATCGAGCTGAAAAACAAGAAGCTCGATGAACTTTTTATCAAGGATGAGAAAACGAATTTGTATAACTACCGCCACTTCAAGGATCATCTGATCGTTGATGTGGCGAGGGCTAAACGCTTCAATGAAAAAGTTTCACTTGCGATGATAGATATTGACCGTTTCAAGGCGTACAATGACGCCAACGGTCATGTTGCCGGCGACATCGTTCTGGAAAGAATGGCAGGAATAATTCGGGAAGAGTGCAGGGAGGCTGACATACCTGCACGATTCGGGGGTGAGGAATTTGCAGTGCTGTTTCCTCGTACAGACAGCCGGGAGGCAATTGAAATAGTGGACCGGTTAAGAAATATAATCGGTGCTGAACCTTTTTATCATGAAAAGGTTCTCCCGGGCGGGCAGCTTACGATAAGCGCGGGTATTGCGACCTGGCCGGATGATGCAACTGACTGGTTTTCGCTGATCAATAACGCTGACAAGGCGCTTTACCGCGCAAAGCATACCGGGAGAAACAGGGTTGTTCATTTCAGGGAGCTTGAAATGGAAAGGGAGAAGAAAAGTTCCGAGTCCTGAGTTAAACAGGCGCCAGGTATTGAGGGAACAGAAAAGGCGGAGCGGTAAAAACAAGCAGGAATGAAATCAGAGTTATACATAGCACGCAGGTTTGCTTTTAAACCTCGTTCTTCATCCAAGCCGACGTTTATTGTTTTTATTGCTGTGGCCGGAATTGCGCTGGGAACAGCGGCGCTTATTCTTACACTTTCAATTGTCAAGGGTTTTTCCTCGCAGATTGAAAACAAGCTTATCGGGTTCAGCTCGCATTTCCAGATTCGTCAGGCCGAGGGACGCTTTTTTTATCCTCTTCCCGCCGATACCGTTCGTCTGGGCGGTATTGACAATGTTTCGTCCATAACTCCTTTTATGGAGAAAAACGTTGTTCTGCAAAGTAAGGGAGACAATGGGGAGTTGATACAGCCGGCAATGCTCAAGGGTATCCTCCGTCAAAGTCCACCCGCTTTCCTAAAAGAGAGTGTTATCAAAGGGGAATGGCTTGGTGGTGAAGAGTCTTCTTCGTTGCAAATTCTTGTCGGGCAACCGCTTGCCGAGTCTCTGCAACTGTCTCCCGGCAGCAAGCTTATGATCATCAGTACTACAGGTCAGTCGTCGGGGGGACTGATCGACGGGAGTGAAAGCATTGTCGACCTTCTTTCAGCCATGGACATCGAACTTGCTACAGTGAGCGGCATTTATGAAACCGGGCTTAATGAAGGTTTTGATGACTACATGGTTATTGCGGATCTTGCCGCCATGCAGCGTTTTTTCAACGCCGATAAAGTTCGTATCAGCGGCTATGAGGTTATGGTGCATGACATCAAGGATCTTGATGCAACCAGCAGGGCGGCTGTCGATCTGCTGGGCTATCCTTTTTACGGCTATACGGTCTACGAGCGATACAACAATCTTTTTGAATGGCTGAAACTCCAGCAGAACATAACTCCGCTTCTGATCATTACAATAACCGTTGTAGCGGTTTTCAATATCATCTCTACGCTGCTTGTGCTGATTATCGAAAAAACAAAAGAAATCGGTATGCTGGGTGCGTTGGGGCTGGCTCCCGGGAAAATCAGCGGCATTTTTCTTTCCCAGGCATTCCTGATCGCACTGGCAGGGATTCTTGCAGGAAACCTGCTTGCTTTCGGCTTTTCGGTTTTTGAACTCCATTTTCAACTGATCACACTGCCGCAAAAAAATTATTTCATCAAGCATGTCCCTATCCAGATAGACCTGTTTGATTATCTTGTCGTTTCGTGTGTTGTCGGTTTGCTGACACTGTTTTTCGCATTTATTCCGGCCAGGGTGGCTGCAGCCCTGAAACCGGGAACAGCGCTGTTAACCTGACTTTCACACTCCGTTTTGCATTTTGACCAATAAAGCACATGCGTTTTTCTCCAGGATTGTGGATAGCCCAGCGTTACAGCTTCGCCCGAAAACGGTTCAGGGTTATCAATATCATATCTGCAATCAGCCTGACGGGGATTATCCTCGGTGTCAGCACGTTGCTTGTCGTCATGAGTGTGCTCAACGGCTTTCAGCAGCTTGCATGGGATCTTTTTGTTACGGTTGAAAGTCCGGCGCAGGTCCTGCCCGCCAAAGGAAAGCATATGGAAGTTCCTGACTCTCTTCTTGCTCGTCTTGCTACTATCAAAGGGGTGACATCGGCTGAACCCTTTGCGGAAGGTACGGCCATACTTTCCGGTAAGGGGAGTGGTGAACTTGTTGTGGTAAAAGGAATTACCAGAAATGCACATGAGCGTCTGATACGACAGGCGGGAAGGGATGTTCCTTATTTCGGGAGTGAAACTGTTTCCGTCGGGGAGATGCTGGCGTACAAGGCGAGCCTTGTGCCGGAGCAGCAGGTGAAGATTTTCAGCCCTGAACTGATATCCCTCGGACTGCAATCTCTTTCTCAGCCATACCTTCTTCCGGCATTGACGTTTCCTGTTGTTCAGGTGGAGTCGATTTTTTCCCTGCAGCGCATTTTCAACGATCACTATGTGCTGACGTCAAGAGAAATGGCAAGAAAAATACTTCTTCAGAAAGAAAACCTCTATTCAGGTATCGATGTCAGGGGGAACGATGATCGTGCCACACATGCAGCTCTTGTCCGAAACCTGCGTTCATGGATTCAGGAAAACAAGCTTCAGGATGTTTACGTTATACGGCCTCTCGAAGAGAAGTACCGGGACATTTTCGGGGTGATGGAGGTTGAAAAATGGGTGAGTTTCAGTGTGTTGATGCTGGTTATTGTAGTTGCGGCACTCAGCCTTACCGGTTCTCTGACCATGACTGCTATCGACAAGCGGAAAGAGCTGTTCTACCTGCGGTGTCTCGGGCTTGAAAAGCCTCAATTTTTGGTGATCTTTATCATGGAAGGCGGGATGATCGGTCTGGCAGGAACAGTGATTGGGGTGGTTGCTGCCTGGGTAATCTGTTTCGTACAAAAGCTGTACGGGGTGATCGAGCTCCCGTCGAAAAGTGCCTTCATAATCGACGCGTACCCTGTGAGCATGCAGATCTCCGATTTTCTGATTGTTTCCGGGACAACCATGGCGGTATCGCTTCTGGTTAGTCTCTATCCCGCATTCAAGGCAGCAGGCATCGCCGGCAGCAAAAGCCTGGCGGACAAGGCCAATTGAGGTGTTCCCGGGTGTTCATTACAGGCTCTGATGAACACCCGGGAGTTTACAATGGCCCGGTGTGCTGAAATAAATGTAGGCTGTCAACTGAGGAGAATGGTTTTCGCCAGATCATCCTGGGTATCAGTCAAGTAAGGAATTCCGGTTGTCTCTGCTGTTTCAAGGTTTGCTGCCATCAAATCGTCGCGACGGATTGAGGGGAGAGAGAATTTTCTCGCGCCCGCCATGAATTGTTGCAGCCCGCAGGAAAGCTTGTCCACATAACCGTAAAGCGCAATAGCCCCGAAAGGAATGGCATCCATCTCTTGGATACCGACTTTTTCCTTTACGGCTTCCCATCCGGCAAAAATTTCCTCAGGGTTTGTACCGTTTTCTTTGACTGCTGCAGGTAGTTCTTCCCAGTGACCGAAGATTTCAGCTCTTCTGTCAGGTTTGAACACACCTTCAATATTGCTTCCAAGGAAGCCGGGGATCATCGGAGCTCTTCCCATGCAAACAAGTTTCGTATAGGGAGAGCAAAGGGCAAGGGCTTTGAAAATATGATCTTCACGGGCAAATCCACCTGCAAGGGAAATGTGGGGCACAACTCCTCCGTTTGCATCGAGCATATGACAGTACTCCCACGTTTTTGCATGTAATTGTAATGAAGGAACTCCCCACTGTTCCATCATGTTCCATGGGCTCATGCCGGTGCCTCCTCCTGCTCCGTCTATGGTGAGCAGGTCAAGGTTGTTTTCCGATGCACATTTAATTGCCAGAGCAAGTGCTTCCATTCCATATGCTCCGGTTTTGAGGGTGATACGTTTAAATCCAAGTTTTCGCAGTTCTCTTACGCTTTTGGTAAATGTTTCGCGCAGCTCATCGGAAGTATTTATGCCGGTTCCCCCCAGGCGGCTGTGACGCGCAAAGGAAGTCAAGGACTTATTCTCGAATGAGGCTACCGAGAGCTGGTTGAACGGGTCGGGGTCAACAACATAGCCGCGTTTATTGAGAAACCTTGCATATTCCAGATCGCTGACCTGTATTTCGCCGCCTATGTCTTTTGCTCCCTGGCCCCACTTCAGTTCAATGATTACATCATCGCAATATTTCCCGGCAAGATAATGAGCCACGCCATTGCGGCTGTCTTCAACGTTCATTTGTATAATAACACCACCGTAACCGTCATAATAACGCCGGAATATTTCTATTCTGCGTTCCAGCTCAGGGGCAGAATGGATAGAACCATCTTGAAGCACCGAATTTCTGTCAACACCGACAACATTTTCACCGATAACAATCGGAAAACCACAAATTGCAGCTCCAACGGCGAAACTGTCCCAGTATTTTTCTGCGATAAATGTCGAACCCAGCGCACCTGTCATTATGGGTACGCGGCATTTGGTTTCAGTTTCGTGGCCAAATGATGTTTCGATGGATACATTGGGGAAAATACAGTCGTCCGGGTCGTTGGAGAGTCCTTCAGGGAGACCTTCGGCTCCGTATGCATATCCCTGAATTCTGATGGCATGATACCCGACACCGTCAGCAGATACTGAAGCGGAGCCGGAGGTGGTCTGGCCGAATTTTACAGGGTAGAGCAGTTTTCTGCCCATAAGTGAGCTGAGCCAGGTTTCACATTTGCCCTTGCAGTCTGATGCGCAGAGAGTACAAAGGCCCGATTCACAGGGGTCTCCCCGATTGACCGTTCCAAGAGCGTCATTTCTTTTGCGCCATTGCTTCATGATCTTTTCTGCTTAAGGTTACGGAAACATCTATGGTAAAGGTTGTTTCTGCAGGAAAACGTTCTGCGCTGACGTGATCAAGGATGGCATGGGCTGTATAATATCTTGCAGACTCGCAACAAAAGACAAAAAACATACACAAAAATAGCCATTTCATTATAAATCATGAAATTAACGGCCTTTTCACCGGAAGTTTTTCGGCAGGAACGTTGTCAGCAACACGCTGGTGGCAACAGTCAACGGTTTCTTGCTATTTTCAGAGGGTATAAGTCAGGCTTGCCGTGAAATGTAGAACAGTGTGGGAGGAGCGTGCGAAAAAAACAGCGGCATCTTTCCAAAGAAGGACACCGCTTGTTACGCTATGGCGTATCACCGGATTGTTGATTATCCTTCTTCTTTTACGAAAAAGCTTTTTTCAACGCCACAAACAGGGCATACCCAGTCTTCCGGGATATCCTCAAAGGGTGTACCGGGCTCGATACCGCTATCTGGGTCACCGTAATCCGGATCGTAAACATAGCCGCACGGTTCACATATCCATTTATCCATAGCTGAATCTCCTTTGGTTTATGATTGCAGGAACATGCTTGGTAAAAAGAACACCTGTCTGGATTGACGAGGATCAACGTTCATCTTTCGCAGAAGATATTGATGTAAAATAGTTTGAATGATAAAAAGTTCATTGTGTGGATGAAATTATTTTTCTGAAGACTACCATGTCGGAACGTCTGAACCCGTTTTTATTGTAAAAATCGAAAGCGTTTTCATTGTTTTCATCCGTTAAAAGAGTGATACGTCCAGACCCGATATTTTTCGCCAGGTTGACGGCATGGTGCAGCAGCTGGCTGCCGATTCCTTGTGAACGGTAAACGGGATCGACGATCATGTCTTCAAGAAGAACTACTTTTTTACCGAGAGCTGTGCTTATCGTGTAGAGCATTACCACCATGCCGGCAATACACCCTTTTTCATTGTCTTCGTAAACAAGAACGGTTCCGCTCGAAGGGTTTTCCAGTATCAGCAGCAGTCCTTTTTTCTGATTTTCCGGGTCAGGGGTGAACTCGGCCTCCTGTTCGAAAAGAAGGGTTAGGAGTTCACAGCATCGGTTTATATCTTCAGGGGTTGCGGATCGAATAGCCATGCTTTGTTGTTTAACCATATGCAGGTGTAAGGGAGGAGTGAACAGATGTATTTGCCATACTGCTGAACAAGTTGCATTGCATTATGTTAAGAAAATTATTCCGGAAAAAAGCTGCTGCAAAAGAGCCTTCCACCGTTTCATCGGTCGATGTTGTGAGGTATTGCGGTACCTGGTATGAAATTGCCTCGTATGTACCCAAAGAAGAGCGGGGATGTATAAAAACAAAAGCTGAATATACCCTCAACAAGGCTGGGTATGTGGATGTTCGAAATTCATGCCAGCGAAAGGGAAGGGAAAAGTCAGTCAGGGCAAAGGCGTATTCCGTGCCGGATAGCGGAAACGCCAAACTGAAAGTGCAGTTTTTCAGACTTTTCAAGGGTGATTACTGGATTGTCGATCTTGCCGACGATTACTCCTGGGCAGCAGTATCGACTCCCACGTCGCGGAGTCTCTGGATTCTGAGCCGTACTCCTTACCTTGGAGATGCAGTGTATGATGAAATTGTTCAAAGGCTTAAAAGCCGGGGCTTTGATACAGAAAGACTGGTAAAGACGGATCAGCGCGGGTAAAACGATATGGAAGCTTTTTCGCTCTCTTTTGCCATGATTTTTATCGCCGAGCTCGGCGACAAATCCCAGCTTCTCGCCTTGACTCTCGCCACCTGTTTCAGTGCGAGAGTTGTGCTGTGGGCAATATTCTGTTCAACACTTGCCGTGCATGTACTCTCTACCGCCGCCGGAACTCTTCTTGGGGGATTGCTCCCGGTCGACTGGGTTTTGTTTCTTGCCGGTATATCATTCATCGTTTACGGATTCTGGACATTGAGAGGCGACAGTCTTGACGAGGACAGTGGTTCATGCAAACCTGCCATTCACCCTTTCTGGCTTGTGTTCAGCACATTCTTTATCGCCGAACTGGGTGATAAGACCATGTTGAGTTCGCTTTCTCTTGCAGCGACCAATCCTTTTATGGCAGTCTGGATAGGTTCCACACTTGGCATGGTGTTTTCCGATGCACTGGCGATTGCGGTCGGAAAGTTACTTGGGAAAAAGCTGCCGGAAAACATTGTCAAAATCGGGGCAGCCATTGTCTTTTTTGCTTTCGGCACTTTCAGTATGTACCAAGGGGGAGCTGATTTTGATTTCATGCTTTGGGGCGCCGCTTTCTGTCTTATTGGATTAAGCGGCTATCTGTTTCTCAGAAAGCCTCTGTTGTCTTTTGTCGCTGAATTGCGCCGTCTTCCCAGATGATTGACCAGAAGGGGAGCCAGCAAAGACTGACTGAATGGATGGTAACATCGGTCCGGCGCGGTGCCAGTTCCTCCTTGCCGAGAGTATCCAGGACGTTTTCCCATTTATTGCTGATTTCTTCGACTCCGGCTTTCAGCTCTTCTTCAAGCTTCGTGATTTCTTCCTGAAGTTCTTCGATTTCCTCGTGAGATTCCTCGATATCAGCTTTTGCTTTTGCGGTCATACGTCGTTTGTTCAGGGCAGTGCTGATCCGGCTGGTGCTTCGTTTCCCCATGAAGAAACCAAGTACGGTTTCACCAATGCTGAACAGTTCCTGTTTTTTGCGGTTTTCATGTTCCATTTCATCGTTTGCAAGCTCACGCTTTTCCCTGCGAAGCTTTTTTTCCAGACGTTCTAACTGTTTTTCAAATTTTTTCTCAAGAGCATCTGTTTCCTCATCACGTTTTTCTCTTGCAGCCTGCTGAAGGCGAATCGTGAAATTCCTCAGGGGCTCGTCAGGGTGTTGAAAAAGCTCCAGTTCGTCGTGAACGGCAATGCTTCTCCGTTCATTGTAGTAAAGCCAGTCATCAAGCTTTTTGGAAAGGAGGGTTATTTTTTTGCCGCTGTTGACGGTTTCCTGAACAGGAGCAAAGAAAGTCCCATGAATGTTTTCGGGCTTTTCCGGTGCACGGCGCAGCTGCTTTTCAGAAACAGGCAGTTCCTCGGCGTCTTTCCATTCGGGCGTTACAGGTGCTTCAGGTAGACGAAGAAGCAGTTTTTTTTCCGACTTTTTCTTGAAACCCCTGCGCTTGTCGATAAAATGAACATCGGCAAGACCAAGCAGTACCGGCCGGTAAAGAAGCCGGATGTCTGAAAGATCGGGAACAGATCCCGATTCCTTTTCGAGAAGCTGCAAGGCTTCCTGAAGGCTGACCTGAAGAGGCAGAAAATGCTGCCGCACAGAGGGTTCGAGAGACGGTTGCTGCGATAGATAACCTGCTGGAGTTTCCTTTTCGGAGGGGCCTGCTGTTCGGGCGGATTGTATTGTAACTGCAGGCTGTTGCTGAGCCGGCGTAGGCATATCTCTCAAGATGCCGGCAGATGATTTTTTCGTCTCCATTAACTGTCTGACCTGTGGTCTTGTCAACGGGCCCCTCAGGTAGCTCATTGCCCAACGGGTATGAAAAACAACAGGCCTGTCCTCATGGACGTTGTGCAGCAGAAAAACGCGGCTGCCGAGTTGAGAGATCAGGATGTCGTAATCTACGGACTCGTTGTTGCCGCCTGCTTCCGATATGGCGTTTTTCAACCCTTCCAGAACACGCTTCTTGTCGCGTTCGGCTTGCAGTTTTCCTATAAACCAGGTCCCGGCATTTGTCAATCCCTTATAGTCGATGTCGACAGGGTTCTGTGTGGCCAGTACGCAGCCGAGTCCAAAAGCCCTGGCCTGTTTGAGCATGGTCATGAGCGGGCGTTTGGAGGACGGTTCGGAAACAGGGGGAAGGAAGCCGAAAACCTCATCGAAGTAAAGCAGGGCTCTAAGACTGGTGGTGCCGGGCTGGGTACGCATCCATGTAAGCATGTTTTCCAGAAGCAGGGTGACGAAAAACATCCTTTCGCTGTCCGGTAGATGGGCCAGATAGAAGATGCTGTGCCGGGGTTTGCCTTCCGCGGTAAACAGCATCCGGTCTATGTCCAGCGGATCTCCCTGAAGCCAGCTTTGAAAGCCCGGAGAAGCCATCAGGTTGTTGAAGGCCATGGAAAGCTCGAATCGCTCTTTTTGGGGAAAAAAGGTATTGGTATCGAACACTCCGACCTGGCGCATCGGCGGTTCCTGGACCGAGAGAATGAGTTTCCCGAGGTCAAGATCCTGGCCCTGTTTCCAGAAATGCTCAAAAATACCAGCCAGGAGAATTGCTTCCCGGCTTCTTGCCGGATCGGCTTTCAGTCCGGCAAGCCCCAGAAGAGCGCTGACAGTTCCGCTGATACGCTCCAGTACAGATTCCCTGTTGGATGCGAAATCAAGTTTCGGAGCAGCAAGGCTTCCGAGAATACTGACCGGTACTCCGGCATCGGAACCGGGAGTGAAGATTGTATAATCTGCTGAATCCTTCAGGGACGTGATGCGTTCCTGACCGATTCCCCAGTCGGCCAGACCTTTTTTCCACTTTTCGGCAGTAGCGGCAGCATACGCTTCGATACTCATGTCTTTTCTTCGGGCATCATCGGTATTGATCCAGGGTTTGAAATCTTCCGGCGCCAGATCGGGAAATTGCAGGAGAAGGTTGGTGATGTCTCCTTTTGGGTCGATCATGATAGTCGGGATCCTGTCGAGAGCCGCTTCCTCAAGCAGTCCTATGCAAAGCCCTGTTTTACCGCTTCCGGTCATCCCGACGCATATTGCGTGCGTTGTGAGGTCACGTGCGTCATAGTGAACAGGCATGTCAAGCTTTTTCTTGCTGTTCAGGTCGTATTCGTTTCCCAGATAAAAAGATCCGAGCTTTTCCATGGGTAAGGTCATAGGATGTATCTCTTTTCGGTTATACACATCGTGCTGTCTGGTCGGGTATGATTTTTTAACACTGTAACAGGCGATTTCCCGGGACATTCGGGATTGAGTATCAGGCCGGGCTTTTTTATTATCTTGTTCCAGAACTGAGCTATACAGGATTCTCTGCAATATAGCCATTTATACAATTACAGCTTGCTGCTGTATTCATAACAACTTATGTCGTTGCTACTGGAGATTGAGTCCCTTGGTTTTTCCTATGATGGTGCCGTGACGCCCGTGTTCAGTGAACTGAATCTTCGGGTCAACGAGGGGGAGCTTGTGCTGATAAAGGGTGCGTCAGGAACAGGAAAATCAAGTCTTCTGCGTCTGATATGCAGGTTACATTCTTATGAAAACGGACGCATTCTTTTCAGGGGCAGCCCTGTCGAATCAATACCTCCCGCCGAGCTTCGTCGAACCATTACCTATGTGGCGCAGATTCCGTCAATGATCGATGCAAGCGTAAAGGAAAACCTCCTGTTTCCTTTTTCATTCACTATCAACAACTGGAAGAACGAACCTTCGGAGAAACAGCTTGCAGAGATGCTCGAACAGTTTTACCTGCACGATATCGATCTGCGTCACCAGGCCAGAAATCTCTCTGTCGGCCAGCAGCAGCGTATTGCTTTGATGCGGGCACTGCTGCTTGATCCGGAGATCCTGCTTCTCGACGAACCGACATCAGCGCTTGATGCAAAAAGTGCTTCCATGGTTTTTGCTATTATTGAGCATCTCAATGCAGTGCAAGGTAAAACAATCCTGATGGTAACACATAGCGACTTCCTCCCGAAAAGCGTGACGCCTCTCAACTATATGCTTGAAAACCGTAAACTCCGAAAAGTATGAACCAGATTGTTGAAATCGGTCTCTGGCAGTTGTTGTTTGGTTTGGTCTTTATCCTCATCGCCCAGGTGGCTTCTTTTGTGTATCATCTCGGCCTGAATCGTGATATAACCGTCGGTACCATAAGGACTTTTGCCCAGCTTTTTCTCATGGGTTATGCACTTACCTTTATTTTTCAACTGAGCAGCCTCTGGTTTACACTTGGCATTTTCGTTATCATGGCGGTTTCAGCCTCTTTTATAATACGAGGAAGGGTAAAAGAAAAACAGGTGCCTTATATGCTGCCGACTTTTCTGACGATGTTTGTCAGCTATTTCGTTACCGCTTTATTTGTTTCCGGTCTTATTATCGGCGTTGCACCTTGGTGGGAGCCGCGTTATTTTCTCCCGATAGGCGGTATGGTTATCGGTAACTCGATGTCTGCCCTGGCAATTGCACTTGAGCGTCTGTTCGGAGAGATGCGTCAACAAAGAGGGTTGATTGAGACCAGGTTGTGTCTG
>JAKSCY010000391.1 GCA_022360355.1 Chlorobiales bacterium | reverse complement strand
GATGATCTCGTTGCCGTCCATTCCGTACCGGCGCTGCTGAAAAATCACGGAGCCGGATGAGGTGAGTTTCACGCCGACTGCGATTACGGCAAGCACGGGCGCTGCCGCGAGCAGCAGGAGTGAGGCAATGGCGACGTCGCTGAGCTTTTTGATCATCTTGTTGATGCCGATATAGGGCGACTCGCACAACCCCAAGATCGGAATGCCTTCGATCATATCGACACTGGATTGAATGAGATCGAAGACGAAAATATCCGGTACGAAATAGATAGAAGCAGTGGTGTCCTGCAGCTCGTCGATGATTTGTCGCGTGCGTTCCTCGTGAGTGATGGGCAATGCGATATAAATCACCTCGACGCCATGACGCCGCACATAGCCGGGCAATTCGTCCAACCGGCCTAGCAGCGGGTCCGAATCTTTCAAACCCAGCCGGTCTCTGCTGCGGTCGTCGAAATAGCCCAGCATTCTCGTGCCGAGCCGGGGATGCTGCATAAGGGCTTTGCCCAGCCGCCGGCTGTAATCATTGACTCCGGCGATGATGGCCGACCGCCTTCCCCCATAAGCGCGCATGCGGGCCATGAACAGCCGGTCCATGAAGAGCTGTCCCGCACCGATGACGAACGGCGTGACCACGGTCCAGGTGAGCAATACGCGGCGGGAAAACTCGGCGCTGATTTTCAGGGCGTAGCCGAAAAATGCCAGGATGCCGATGACCAGAAGCCAGTGACCGAAGGAACGCCAGACATGGCTGAGATAATCCTGGTCCCGGAGTTCCGTCGAACGGCTGACGTCTTTGAAGACCAGCAGGGTGACGACGAAGCCCAAGGCGGCCAGTATCTGGTAACTGTCTTTGAACGCGACGGGGAAGGCGATAATCAGGACAACCAGCGTGCCGATGGCGGCAACCGCCGGCATGAGTAGCTGGGCAATCGAAAGCAGGACCGATACCAGTCCCTTGTCCAACCAGGAGTCGTTCATCCTGAACCCGCCTTTTGATCGAAATGCGCCGGGGACAAGCCCCGGCGCATGCTTTTTCCTTATTTATCCATACAGGATCATGAGGCCTTGTAACGCATGCGCCGGCGCATCACCGCCAGTGCGCCCAGGAGGGCGAGACCGAGGGGGCCGGTGCCGCTGCTGCCGCCGCTG
>JAKSCY010000258.1 GCA_022360355.1 Chlorobiales bacterium | reverse complement strand
TCGTTTGATTTTGATACCTATCAGAACGGTGTCGATTTCGGTTTCCTCGTCGAGGGCTTCTACACCGAACTCAATGATCCGTTTGCGGTCGAGATCGGCGACCCTGATATCGATGGTAATGTTGTTGCTACCCGGGTCAATGCCGACGGTGCGGTGGTCAAGGGGTTTAATTTCGAGGCGCATCTCGTGCCTTCGGACATGTTCGCCATGAAAGCCGGGTTCACCGTTCAATCCAGCAAATACGATGATCCTCAGGATTTCGATGAAGAGAAGTTCTTCAGAACGCCTGATACCTACGGATTCATGACGGTTGACTGGAAGCCCACCGAAAAGCTGGGAGTGTCGTTGACCGGTAATTATACTGGAGAAATGCTGGTTCCGTATTATGGCCCTGAAATACCTGATCCGGAAGCAGGGGAGCTCAGGACAAGCGATCCGTTCTTTGATGCCGGTGTGAAGGTGCGCTATACGGTACCGATCGATGATGCCGGTTTGCAGTTCTATGGCGGCGTGAAGAATATTTTCAACTCCTACCAGGACGATTTCGACTCGACGATCGATCGCGACCCCGGCTACGTATACGGCCCGATGTCGCCGCGGACGTTCTATCTTGGCTTGAAGTTCGGCAATCTCCTGTAGTACATGGAGACTTGCAGATTCCGGTGCCTTCTCAAGAGGGTGCCGGTTTTTTTTAAATGTTAACGATTGATATGTAACGATATGAAACAGGGATTATTCACAGCGCTTCTGATCATTGTCACGTTCGCAGTGTCGTTTGCGTTCTATGTCTGGATGGGGACCACACCTGAAGACTCAACCTTTCATGCGGTGTACAAAGGTGGCCCTATTGTTGCCGTCCTGATGGCGCTTATCCTGATGGTGATCGCCTATATTTTCGAGCGT
The DNA here is from genome assembly GCA_022360355.1 of Chlorobiales bacterium. Lineage (GTDB taxonomy): Bacteria > Bacteroidota > Chlorobiia > Chlorobiales > Chlorobiaceae > Prosthecochloris. The sequence continues at coordinate 4,356 of JAKSCY010000258.1, read as the reverse complement.
CTGATCGCGCTGAACAAGGCAGCAGGCAAGGGCAGGATCCCCGAATTTGTCAAGGAGCTCAAACAGGATGTCGATACAGGCGAGATCGATCAGGCGATCATGCGCTGCGATGACCATCAGAGCTCGGTAGCGGCAGTGCTTCGTGCGGTGTTCCAACGCTACCAGGGACTGGAGACGCACCAGATCACCGACAGGGACAAAAAGATCATGGAGATGGAAAAAGCGGTCGAAGAAGCGACCACGATGGAGATGCCGCTTCTGGAGCAGAACCTGATCGCCATTTCGACCATCGCCTCGATATCGACGATGGTGGGCCTGTTCGGGACGACGCTGGGAATGATCCGTGCCTTCATGGCCATGGCGACAAGCGGCGCGCCCGATGCGGTCCAGCTGTCGCTGGGTATATCCGAGGCGCTGTTCAACACGGCGCTGGGTATTCTCGGGGGTATTATGGGCATAGTGACCTACAACGTGTTCACCAGCCGTGTGGACCGTTTTACCTATATGATAGACGAAGCGGCGTTCTATATCATCCAGACGCTCGGAGCCCACTCAAAATAGCGTGTAATGTCGAAAGTCAAGTCCAAACGGATAGGGTTCAGGATAGACATGACGCCGATGGTGGATGTAGCGTTCCTGCTGTTGACGTTTTTCATGCTGACGACCAAGTTCCGTCCGCCGGAACCGGTGACGATCGATCTGCCGTCGTCGCATGCGGAGCAGAAGGTTCCTGAATCGGATATTCTGACGGTGAGCGTGAGCGGGGAGAACCGCTATTTCATGGGAGTGTCGTCGCAGCATTCGCGGGAAAGGATATTCCAGCGTGTGATCGAGCCGAAGCTCGCTGCAGCCGGTGTGTCGGGAGCAGCGGTATCGGATTCGCTGCACCTGTTCAGGCTGTCGGAGTTTTTTCCGGTAAGAAAAAACGAGCTGAACCGTTTTATCGAGGCAGCGCGTTTTGCGAACCAGCGTGTCCGTCCGGTGGTCAAGGCCGATGTGGATGCAGACTTCGAGGCGGTGAACCATGTGCTGAAGCTGTTCAAGGACGCCAACATTCTGACCTTCAACCTCGTAACCGTCCTCGAGAAGGAGGCGCTCTGATATGGGACTGGTGGATTCTCCGAATGGCGAAGAGAGAGGCCGGAGGGGTAAAAAGAAACGGAAACGGATAGGCTTTCACATCGATATGACGCCGATGGTGGATGTAGCGTTCCTGCTGCTGACGTTTTTCATGCTGACGACAACGTTCGGCAAGCCGAACACGATGGAGATCAATATCCCGCCGGAGAATACGGAGGTCAAGATCGCCGAGACCAACGTGATGACGTTCCGTGTTGTGGAGGACGGGTATGCGTACTGGTCGCTGGGGGAGGAGGCGCCGCGGAAGCTGCGGTTGTATGACGACGAGGAGGCCGCGGTTCTGGGTGAGGAAGTGCGCCGGACGCTGCAGCAAGAGACGCGGTCGAACAGCAAGCTGGTGATCGTGGTCAAGATCAGCGACAAGGCGAAATACAAGTATCTGGTCGATCTGATCGACGAGTTCAACATGATGAAGATCGATCGTTTCAGCCTGGATGACTTTACCGATGCGGATGCGGAAGCTGTCGGTATGCTGGCGCACGGTGACGAGAAACAAATGACAAGTGACGGGTGAAGAAAAGTACTGAGTACTGAGTGTTCTGAGTACAGGAGATGCTGGTAGAAAAAGCATTTGACAATCGTCAAGAGTAATTGGTCAATCATGAGAGAGGGCAGCCCTGTATGTTGTCCGGGTAGTTGCGAGTAACAAAGACAAAACAGAAGTGTCAACAAAGTTCGATGACATACACAGACATGCATCGGTAACGGCCCGGAAATGGTCGTTCAGTGAGGAGTATCTTGATACTGATCGTATCTGTCAGATAGACTACGGCAATCTCGTTCTCCGCAAACAGAGCCATATGTATCTCTTGAAGGGAGTTGCCGGCGCACTTGTATTCTTCGTGTTGTTCTGGTTTGCGTCCATAAACTGGGAGTCCCTGACAGCGTGGACCGGTATTTTTGACAAAGACAGCAAAAGAGAAATTGTCTATACGGCGGTTACGACAATTACACAACTTCCCCCGCCGCCGCCGATAGAAAAGCCGAAACCTGCGCCGCCGAAACCGGTAGTGCCGGTAAAAGTCGAGAAGCCGCCGAATGTCGGAAAGATCAAAAAGGTGAAAAAGGAGGAGGCGCCTCCCGAGCAGACGCTTGCAACCCAGAAAGAGATCAAAAAAGCGATTCAGCAGGGTTCAGAGCCGGGTATAGCTGATGGTCCGGCATTTATTCCAGTCGAACAGATGCCGAGGTTCAAACGTCAGAGAGAGCCGAGATATCCGGAATCAGCCCGTCGCGCCGGTATCGAGGGACGTGTGTTTGTTGCGGTGCTGATATCGGAACAGGGCAAGCCGATCAAGGCACAGATTCTGAGCCGGGAGCCTTCCGATAAAAAAGTTTTCGATAAAGCTGCTGTCGATGCGGTTATGAAGTCGACCTATTACCCCGGGGTTCAAAGTGGGCGGTCCGTGAAGGTATGGTTGAGAATTCCGATACGGTTTATGCTTCGCTAATAAAACAGAAGGCTTCTGATTCATGTTGAGCAGTAAGGACAGGCAATCCATGGTTTGGGAGTTCAGTCATCGTGACTGTGAACGCTGTTTTGCAAAACACGGTCTATCATTTACCGAGTTCGCAGCGAATGAGTGCAGGTGGTCTTGTCCCAGGTCCATCGGTCAGGGAGGATTTACACGGATCCGGTTGCGCGATGGTTTTGAACTCTGGATCACAGACTGCGTGCTGGATCATGACATAGTCTGCAATCAGAGCAGTGCGGAAAGCGGTGTGCCCAGGGTACATCTCGGATTTTGCCTTGAGGGGTATTATACCGGAGCCTGGGAGGATGGACGTAGCCAGTTCAGTCTTAAGTCTGGAGAGCATTACTTTTTTTTCGGGGATGGATACCGCAGCCACGGGGTGATGAAGCGGGGCGTGCGCCTGTTTGCCGTTTCTCTCATGATGACTCCTGAGCTGCTTCTTTCATATTTCAATGATGAGCGCGCGGAAATGCAGGATGTGTTGAAGGGGATTGCACGACAGTGTGCGGTACCCTCTTTTTTCAGGATGGAGAGTATGACTGCTGACATGCATCGGGCTTTACGGCAGATTATCGAGTGTTCTTATAGTGGCGCAAGTCGCAAGTTATTCCTTGAAAGCAGATGCCTCGAATTGATGGCATACCAGTTCCAGCAATTTTCCGGCATGAAGGTATCCGTTTCCGGAGATCGCTCAAACTCAGTCATACATCCTTCGGAAAAGGTGAGGATTGAACGTGTATGCCGCATGCTTCTCGACAATCTCGATGCGCCGCCCAATCTCGATGATCTTGCTACAGCCGCAGGTATGTCACATCCAAAGCTGAATCGTTGTTTTCGTCAGTTGTACGGCAAGACGGTATTTCAGTATCTCAGGCAGGAACGTCTCAAAAAGGCCAGGATGCTTATCGAAAATCAGGGCAGGACAGTTACCGAGACGGCATATCTTGTCGGGTATTCAAGCCTCAGTCACTTTTCCAAAGCCTACAAGCACCATTTCGGGATTTTACCCGGCGCTGATTTTCGCAGGAAAAAAACAGCCTGATCGCTCTTTCATCCTTCCGGCGACGGTCAGCGTTTTACGATCTATATCTCACTGTTCTCTCTTCTTTCTATCGAGCGTTTATTTTTGCCCCGTGGCTGTGATGATCCCGGAGGAAAGACAGATTCAAGGTTAGTTGGAACCCCTTGTTTCGACAATCGCCAAACTCTGTTCGTCAGCCGTTAGCGGAGCGGCAAAGGAGCGGAGTATCTTAAGTGCTGTTTATCAAGATTCTTGAAATCAATCAAACGGGAAGTACTGATGAGAGAGAAAATACACCGTGTCTTGCTCCTGGGAATACGATGATCCGTCGAGGGAGGACGACAAGTGGCTGTATATGCCCGCCATGAAAAAAGTCCGGCGTATCAGCGGGGCTTCGAAAAACGAATATTTCATGGGAAGCGACTTCACCTACGATGACATGGGCGATCATGCCGGTGCTGCTCGGGCTTGCGGTTGACGATACTGTTCATTTCATCAATCATGCGCAGCTCGAGTTTGTTCGAACGGGTAGCTATAGGGAAAGTACCCGGCGAGTGTTCACTGCTGTCGGTTCGGCTCTTTTCCTGACTTCTCTGGTATTGATTATCGGGTTTTCAGCCTATCTCGGTGCCGTGGCTGTTTCCGGCAAACGGAACGCCCGGGAGAATCCATAACGGGTTTTGTCTTGTGTTGTAACAGTAAACGATAACGTTAAAAAAG
>JAKSCY010000044.1 GCA_022360355.1 Chlorobiales bacterium | reverse complement strand
TTGAAACGGAAACGGATGCTGTTTCTCGGTCTTTGTCTTGCCAACGAACTCTTGGATGCTCCCGTACCCGAGGAAATCAGTAAGGAAATGCGAAACGATCCTTTGGTACGGAAGTTCACTCTTCAGGTCACGGGAACGATCTTCGGCGAGCGCACAATGAAGCACCAGGTTCTTTCCAGTTTCATCTTCCGTTTGAACACGCGCGAAACCATGCGAGACAAGTTGTACTTCTGCCTCGGAAGATTCGTACTACCCGACCCCTTGGACTTTGGATTCCTTCGGCTTCCCCCATCCCTGTTTTTTTGCTACTTCCTGCTCCGTCCCATAAGGCTGGTTGCACGCTATTTTCCCAATGCAATAAAGAAGTTGGCTCCCGCTGAGCGCGTCTGATCGCCGCCGGGACCGACTCCCAGGCAATGTTGTTCAGCTAAGGAAGATCCGGCCGCGGACGCCATTCCTCCTCGAACCTTCCGAAACCTCTCCTCAAGTCGAACTGTTCTTCCCTGAGTGGAACGTTCGCCTCCCGCCTGAATCACATCTGATTAACCCCAAGACTACTCTTTCAGGGAATGTGAAACTGAGAATGCCTTAACGGTTCCCATACCGTTTCACGAGAATTCCATCGAATAGAACGTTGAAGCATTCTTGCTAAGGATCATCTCCATAGCATCGTTGTCCAAACCGAGGGCGCATAACCCCTTAATTTCTCTATCCCAAGCATATGGGATGTTGGGAAAATCGGTACCGAACATGATGCGATCCAACCTCATTTCCGCCAGAGGCGGAGCATCCATGGGAGGAAAAAAGTCGGTTAACATCATAGCCACATCCAGCCAGAGATTGTCGTATCGTTCCAGCAGTCGTTGGTATGGACGACATTCATCCGCACCCAAATGAGGCACACAGATTTTCAGTTCGGGATAGGTTCTGAGGACTTCTTCGACAAGGTCTACCCTGCAAATGGAGTATGGATCCACCTTGTATTCGTAGAGTGGGTTCTTGGGTTCTCTGCCCACGTGCATGACCATGGGTTCGTTTCGGTCCGAGCACAGAGCGTAGATTTCCCGCATGGCGTCGCTATCCATTTCGAAGAATTGAACGTGTGCGTGGAGTTTTACTCCGGTCAGTCCCGCATCCCACGCATCCTCTAGGATGCTCGCCGCTCCATCCTCACCCGGAAAAACCGTCGCCGTACCGGTAAGCTGCGGATAGATGTCGTTCAGCTCGGCC
>JAKSCY010000503.1 GCA_022360355.1 Chlorobiales bacterium | reverse complement strand
GTAGCCCTTGGCCACGACCACGGTGTTGCCCAGTGTCAATACTGACGAAAAACTGTACCGATTTTCAGAAAATAAAAGTGTACCACCTGGGCCTATAAGAACCGATACTGTCTGACTGTGAAGCGATGGCCGTGCACCAGGGGGGATCCATCAAAATCCCCCCTGGTGCACACGAAATTGGCACCCCATCAGGTTCAGGCGGATATGGTCTGAGGAATGTCCTCCTTTCGCATCAATTGCTCTTTGACAGATGTGTGTTCCTTTAGCCGGTAGCTGTGGCCTTTGATGTTGATCACCTTGCAGTGGTGAAGCAACCGGTCGAGAATGGCCGTTGCGATCACCGGATCGCCGAACAGCTCCTGCCAGTCGGTAAAGCTCTTGTTGGAGGTGATGATCGTCGAGTGCTTCTCGTAGCGGTGGCTGACGAACTGAAAAAACAGGTACGCCTCCTTGCTGTCTACGGGAAGATAGCCGACCTCATCGACCACCACCAGGGCCGAGGTCAGGTACGCCTTTCGTTTGGACTGGGTCTCTTTGAGTTTGCGCATCAGCGTGTCCATGGTGGTAAAGTAGACCTTATAGCCGTGGTAGCAGGCTTTGATGGCCAGCGAGATCGCCAAATGGGTCTTGCCCACCCCCGGTGGACCAAGAAATATGGCATTTTCCTTTTTGCGGATAAAATCCAGATCGAACAGGGCCATCACCTGCTTTTTGCGCAGCTTGGGATGAAAGCTAAAGTCGTATTCCTCGATGGTCTTGGCGGCCGGCAGCCCGGCGGTCTTCATGGCGGTCTGGATGCGGCGCTGATCCTTGGCCGCCACCTCCTCTTCGAGCAAGTGGTCCAAAAAGGCCGGATAAGAGCTTTTTTCTTCTTCAGCCTTGGCCACCACGGTGTCAAGCACCTCCGCGGCCCGGGTCAGCTTCAGCCGCGTTAAGTTCTCTTGCAGTCGGTCGCTGATCAGTTTGTCCATCACACACCTCCCTGGGCCACCAGGTCATAATCGGCCAGCGGCCGGTGCATCACCTCGGGAAATAGGCTGGCGTTGGTCAGTCCGCGGGTGGTGGCAGCACCCTTGTTGCGACCGTAATGTTGCCGGCGTGCCCGGCGTTCGCGCTGGAGCTGCTCGTAAAACAGCCGGTTGCCGATGATCTGATGCTTACCTGCAGGCTCGGTGTAGGTGGCCAGCAGCTGCCCGTCGTCGTAAAACCGGATGGTGCCGTGCTTGATCTTGAGCAGGATCTTTTTACCCACCACATCGGCGGGAACGATATAGCGGTTGGCATTGTAAGCCACCAGGCAGTCCTTGTAGACCTTGCGATATACCTTGATGGCCGTATCGTAATCGCTGGCCGGACAAGGGGTTAAAAGCACCTTCTCATGCTGCCAGCGCTCGGATACCGGCTGATGATGTGTACCGTGCACCCGGCAGTTGGCTGTGCGATCGAGCCATCTTCGCAGATCGGCGTTGGCCTGTTCGATGGACTCAAATTGGTATCCGCGCCAAAAGCGTTCGCGGATATAATCGATGGGCCGCTCGACCTTGCCCTTGACCCAGGGGCTGTAAGGCATGCAGGCGATGGAGGTAAACCCATAGTGGGCGGCAAAGTGGACAAACTCATGGTTGAAGGTCACCTTGCGTCCTTTGCGGCCGATGACCACATGCTTCATGTTGTCGTATAGGATCTCTTTGGGAACGCCGCCCAGGTAACCGAACGCCTTGATGTGACCGTCCATGAACGTCTCTAAGGTGCAGTGTTCGACAAACCAGGCGAACAGCGCCCGGCTGTAGCCCAGGATCAGGGTGAACAGGTACACCCAGCGGCTGGGGCCATCGGGTGTATCGATCTTCAAATCGGCCCAGTCCATCTGGGCCTGGCGGGCTGGTTCAGTCTCAAAACGAATGAAGGCCTGCCTGGCTTTGCGGGCTTTGATCTGCTTGACGAAACTCCGGACGGTGTCGTAGCCGCCGCAGTAACCAAGGCCCTTTAATTTGTCAAAGATCCAGGTGGCGGTAAAATCGCCTTGATCCAGCCAATCGCGGATGATCTGATGGTATGGGGCCAGGATCGAATCGCGCCGCTTGTTTTTGCGGTATGCCGGCGGCTGCTTATCGGTAATGTAACGCTTGACCGTGTTGCGGTGAATGCCCAGCTTGGCGGCGATCTTACGCTGGCTGAGCCCACTGCGATGCATTGCTAAAATGTCCATAAACACCTCCGTTGTTACCATGGTAAGCCCCTCCTTCAGCGGAAAGCTTACCAATTTTAGGGATTGGAGGTGGTACACTTTTCATTCTGATTTTTGGTACATTTTTACATCAGCATCGACAGCGCCCCATCCGGTCGTAGTTGTAGGCGATCTCGCTGCTGTCCACCAGGCCGTCGGCCTCGCCGGCGGTCAGGGTGGTCAGGGCCCCGGTGTTGTAATAGCCGGCGCGCGCCTCGTCATAGGTATATTGCACCAGCCGAGTGGTTGCGCGGTGGCTTTTGGTTGCGATGCGGTTGAGCGGGTCGTAGGTCATATCGATCTCGCGCCCCTGGCCGTCCTTCTGCCATACCAGGTTGCCGGCCGCATCGTAGCGGTACAGCCAGGTGCCCATGTAGGGATCG
>JAKSCY010000648.1 GCA_022360355.1 Chlorobiales bacterium | reverse complement strand
CCCGGGTAATGCCGGCATTGCAGACGACGCCGTAATAGGCTCCAAACTGCTCTATATCACTGGCCAGCACTTGAGCGGAATGTTCCCGGTCACTGACGTCGAAACACAGCAGGCGCCCATTCGCCTCGTTGGATTGGATTTCCTCTAATGTAGCGGCGGCACCCCGTTCGTCGCGTACATAGTGGACTGCGATGTCGTAGCCTTGTCTTGCCAGCTCAATTGCGACGGCACGGCCGATACCCCGGCTGGCGCCGGTTACCAATATCGTGTTGCGATGATCTTCCTTCAAGGTGCCGCCTCGCGAGGTCCACCGTATACAGAAAGTCGCGCTTGGGCGACGGTTTCGGGAAGATTTAACGTGCAGTCAAAAGAACCCAGGCCGTATTCTTCTGCAGCAAGCTCTTTGATGCACACCTCGATCCGCTCACCCGGTGCGAACCCCGGCCGATTGGCGGCATAACGGCGGCAGCCGATCAAAAGTCCCAGTGGGATGGGATTTCCCGCATTCTTCGCCCGGATTCCCGCGAAGGCGGCGATGGCTTGCGCCATGTATTCGATACCGACCCAGGCGGGAACGCCATCGGGGTTCCGGTAGAAGGGTATTCCCTCGCGAATCTGCACCACGGCCGTCAAGTAGTCGTCCCCATACTCCGCCACTTCGTCGAGAAAAATCATGGGCGGGCGGTGACAAAGAATTTGTGTCAGATCCTTCATATCCAATCAGGCGTCTTCCCGGAAGGCCTCGAGACGTTCCGTAAATACCGGTGGCGTGCCGACGCACAACTCGCCGGTGGTAGCGTCCACCGCAACCTGGACAGTATAGCCCTTCGTTACGCATTGGCCGGATTCGTCATGAATCGTGTACCCGATCTTCAGCCGGTACTCCCACTCCAGCAGCGACGCTCTGACAGTGACTAACTGATCGTATTGAATCGCCCGAAGAAACTTGACCCGGGTTTCGACAACCGGCCAAAGAAAATTCGACTCAGCCATCTGGCGATAGCTGTAGTCGATCTTCTCGAGCATCGCACAGCGTGCTGTATCGAAATACCGGAAATAGTTCCCGTGCCAGGCCACGCCTGCCGGGTCGGCATCCTGAAACGGGAT
>JAKSCY010000673.1 GCA_022360355.1 Chlorobiales bacterium | reverse complement strand
GTTGAGCAACTTTTCTTCACAATACAGGTCCGATCTGCTGCTTTGATATCTGTTGATTTCGTTTTTTAAACGCAACTATCCGATTGCTGTGGCACACAACATGGGGTTTTTTTCGTTCTGACAATGGGTACGATCCGCTTGATCGGATCGTACCCTTATGCAACCGTGGCAGTATCCGTGGGCAATGGCCTTGCCACCATTGTGCCCCGGCCACATTTGGGACAGCGGGTGATATCGATACCGGTGGTGCGCAGCATTATTTGGGCTAAAGTCTCTTTGCGCTTTTGCACCGGCTTGGCGCCGGGATCGATCAGTTTGCGGATCAGGTCCACACAACGGGTTTTGTTGCGATGGGCCAGAAAGCCAAAATAGCGGATTTTGACAAACCCATCGGGCAGCACATGCAAGAGGAACCGGCGGATAAACTCGGTGGCCGCCAAGGTCATGGTCTTGGCCTTGTTGCCATCGGCCCGGTCGCGATATGCAAATGTGACTGTGTTGTCTTGTACGGATAAGATCCGGTGGGTGGCGATGGCCACCCGGTGGGTGTAGCGGCCCAGATATTCGAGCACCTGCAAAGGTCCGGCAAAGGGGCGTTTGGTATAGACGATCCAATCCTTTTTGCGCAGCGCACGTATCAGTTTTCCAAAATTATCGGCTTGGGCCAGCGGTGCTGTTTTACCGGCAAATTGCAGTTCACCGGTCTGATACAAGCCGATGAGCTGATGGATGTACCGGTGTTTGAATGCCTTGGCCAGCGAACGGTTTTTAAAAAGATATCTACCACGGGCGGTGATCCAGCGGCATTGGTTCATGGACAAAGCCCCGGCCGGCACCAGACAATGCAGATGAAAATGGTCCATCAGCGTCTGGGACCAGGTGTGCAACACGGCGATAAAGCCCAGCCGGCCACCGAGGCGCCAGTTGGGATCTTTGGCAAAGCATTGGAGCACTTGGGCTACCGTGTAGAACAACCGCCCCAGCAGTAATTTTGGGTTGCCCATCACCAGTGCGTTGGACTCGTGAGGCAAGGTGAACACCAAGTGGTAGTAGCCGCAGGGCAGCAGTTCGGCCCGCCGATCATTCAGCCATTTCTCTTTGGCCGG
>JAKSCY010000007.1 GCA_022360355.1 Chlorobiales bacterium | reverse complement strand
TGAGCAGTCCTATCAGAGCAACCATTTTTCCCCTCGAGCGCTCTGCCGGGTAATCGACAAGTACTGTTGACAGTGCACCTGTTACGGCTACCATACCGAACGCATAGATGATGCGGTAGAGAAAAAGGTCCGTAACCGAACCGGCAAACGGGTAGAGTAGATAGGTAAGGCCGATGAGCAGAAATCCTGCAACGTACAACGGCCGGCGCCCGATGCGGTCCATGAAAATGCCTGCGGGGATGAACAGAAGCAGAGCGATCAGTTCTGTCCAAACGACGAGATTGCCGCTTATTGTCCCCTGTTCTTTTTCGGGAATGCCAAGGTGAACGTTGAGAATATAGGTCTGCCCGATCGACAGAAAGGTTATCATGCCGATAGAAAAAAACGCAGCATAAAAAAATGTCCATGCGTGAGAAGGCCGGATTGATGGGGCGAGTTCGATCGGACCTATTTTATGTGTTTTCTTTTCGGCTTGCATGAAACGCCTGGGTAGATGCTAAAGGTTAACGAACAGGGTGACTTGCGAGAACGGTAAACGTTGTTGAAAATTGTCTTTTCGCTGATTTGTTGCAATGTTTAAAAATGCTTGACGGCTGTTTTTCAATAATTAATTACGGTGCAGGATGCCGTCTTCCATGCGCAAACACCGGTCCGCCGTTGCGGCATATTCTTCATTATGGGTAACGATAATGAAAGAGGTCCGGTGTTCCTTGCTCAGGTTTGCCATCAGGTCATAAAGTATTGAACTGTTTTTACTGTCGAGGTTGCCGCTCGGCTCGTCAGCCAGAACCATAACAGGTGAGTTCATCAATGCTCGTGCAATTGCCACCCGTTGTTGTTCGCCGCCTGAGAGTTCGCCGGGGAGATGGTTCAGACGATCCCCGATCCCGAGCGTTTCGAGCATTGCAGATGCTTTTTCTTTTGCCGGATTGAGCTTTCCCGTGGATATAAACTCCGGCATGGCAACGTTTTCAACAGCAGAAAAGTCTGAAAGCAGGTGGTGAAACTGAAAGACAAATCCGATCTGCCTGTTTCTGAAAGCGGCAAGAGCTTTTTGCGAAAGAGTATAACGGCCATCACGGAATATAGGATTCTCATTGAAGATGATTTCACCGCTGTCGGGAGTATCGAGTGTCCCGAGCATGTTCAGCAGCGTTGTTTTTCCGCTGCCTGAAGCACCGACAACCGTTACCATCTCTCCATCGTTGACTGCCAGGTCGATACCCCGGAGGATGTCTATTTTTTTCTGTCCGGGAAGAGTATATGATTTATAAATGTTTCTTGCTTCAAGCATTGTTACGGTCTTATCTGTCCTTTGCCTTCTATTACCCACTTGTAGCTTGTCAGTTCCTGCAACGCCATGGGACCCCTTGCGTGGAGCTTCTGTGTGCTTATGCCGATCTCTGCGCCGAGTCCGAACTGGGCTCCGTCGGTAAATGCCGTTGAAGTGTTTGCATACACCACGGCCGCATCGACCCTTTTAATGAACTCATCAGTGACAGCAGGGTCTGACGCGATAACCGCTTCACTGTGCATGGAACTGTAGCGGGCGATATGATCCAGAGCTTCCTCAAGGCCCGATACGGTTTTTACCGAGAGCTTCAGGGAAAGGTATTCCGTCCCGAAGTTTTCCGGTCCCGCTTTTTTCAGCAGTTCCGAAGGATAACGCCCCAGCAGAGAAGAATAGGCGTCTTCATCGGCGAAGATGATTACCTTTTTTTTGCCAAGCGGTTCGGCGATCGAGGCAAGATCATCCAGGCGCTCTCTATGGATGATCAGCGTATCAAGGGCATTGCAGACGCTTGGTCTTCTTATCTTTGCATTCAGGACGATATCCCTGCCCATTTGAATATCGCCGCTTCTATCAAAATAGGTGTGCACGATGCCCGCCCCGGTTTCTATTACCGGAACTGAAGAGTTTTTTCGGGCAAAATCGATAAGCTGCTGGCTTCCCCTTGGAATGATAATATCAATGTAGCCGACCGCGTTGAGCATTATGCCGGCAGCTTCGCGTTCAGCCGGAAGCAGGTAAAGCGTATCGGAGCTGATATTGTGTTCACGCAGGACATCATGAATAAGTTCGACAATCGCAATGTTCGAGTACATGGCGTCACTCCCGCCTTTCAATACCGTTGCATTGCCCGATTTCAGGCAGAGTGAGAAGACATCAAACGTGACATTGGGTCTCGATTCGTAAATAATGCCGATAACTCCAAGTGGTACGGTTGTTTTTTTCAGTTGAAGGCCGTTCGGCAGCGTTCTTTTTTCAAGGATTCTGCCAACAGGTGACGAGAGCCCCGCGACGTTACGGATGTCGCTGGCGATGGCTTCAAGGCGTGACTCATCGAGCAGCAGCCTGTCGTATTTCGGGTCGTCAGGGGCCATCCTGTCGAGGTCTTTCCGGTTGGCTTCAAGGATTGTTTCAGTCCTGCCGGGTATCCGGTCTGCAAGGTCGATCAGTATATCGTTGATATCGCCGTCCGGGAGTGTGCAGAGTTTTCTGCTTGCCTCACGAACGTGTTCGAGCTGCTTGTAAATAGTTTCTTTCATGTCTGCTGTGCTTCCACTGTAATCATGTTTTGTTGCTTCCCGAATGTAACAAAAAAACGGATAGTTATGACGCTCACTATCTGAAACAAGTCGGAAGAGGTTTGGTTCAAGCAGGCGATTTCAAGGGGTTATTGCCAACAGATAAACTATTTGCTACAGAATTTTGGTTGTTATTGTCATACGGACGGTAACAATTGTTAAAAAGCGCGGTTGCTACAGAAGTTTCTTCCCAACTGCAACGGCAGGTTCGCCGGTTGGGTAAAATCTCTCCAATGGGACATGGTTGAAGATGTTTGCTGCTTTCTGATGAGGGTAGTCGAGTTGAAGAAGGTTCGGGTGGCGAAAAATATATGAGGTCGAGAGTTACGTGAAAAAGATATTGATGACGAGAGTGACCCGGTTCGCTGGTTTAATGGTGGTGTTGATTCTTTTTTGTGCTTTACGTTGGCAGCCTGTTATGGCTGAACCGGAAGCTCGAGTGAAAGCAGTCTTGAACACTTCTCAGTCAGATCGTGATTACAGCGAAAAGAATCTCGAAGGCCTCGTTGAAGAGTTGCTCGAGTATAATCCTCAGCTGCAAAGCCTTGTTGCAAAAATCAATGCTGCCCGTGCCTTTATCCCTCAAGCTTCTGCCCCTGATGACCCCCGGTTGAGTTTTGAGGCAAGTAACATCCCTGTCGGCGATCCTTCGTTAAGTCGTACCCCCATGACCGGTATGCAGATCTATCTGAGGCAGAAAGTGCCTTTTCCGGGAAAGCTGGGCCTGAAGAAAAAAATTGCCGAGTCCAGGGAGGCACAAGCTGTAGAGGAACATCTGGAAAGGCTCAATCAACTTGTGGCTGAATTTAAAGAGGCTGTTTATGATTACAGCTACACCACGAATGCGGCGGATATAAGCCGGAAAACGATAAGTCGCTTAAAAGCTCTGACCAAAACCCTGGAAGCAAAGTATGCAGTAGGCGAAGTGCCCCAGCAGGATATCCTCAAGACCAGGGTCGAGTTGTCTAAAATGCAAGAGCGACTGATTCAGCAGGATAAAATGGCGGACATACTTAGGTCGCGCATCACTACGCTGTTGAATCGTCCCGCGAAAACTCCTTTGGAAGTAGTCGTTTCAGAAAATACGCTTACTGACTTTCCTTACGGGCTGGAGGAGCTTCGAAACGTTGCGCAGCACTCAAGGCACTGGCTTAACAAGGCTGATAAAATAATCGATGAAGCTGAGTATCAGCACAAGTTGGCGAAAAAAGAGCTGTTGCCGGACTTTGATTTTTCGGCAGGCTATCGTATTCGCAGCAATGCCATAGAAGAGCCCGTTCTGGGGGAAGATTTTTTCTCAGCAGGGGTAAGCATAAACATTCCCATTTGGACTACTCGCAAGCAAGGCAAAAAGGTCGAGCAGACCCGTTATCTGATTACAGCTGCGAAAAAGGAAAAAGAAGCGTTAGAGCAGGAAATTAACTATCAGGTTGAAAAACTTTTTTTCGAGGTCGCGCAGCGTAAAGCGCAGTATGAACTGTACCGTTCACGCATTGTTCCTGAATCTGAATCGGCTTTGGTGTCTTCGAGGAGAAGCTATGAGGCAAATGAAGTTGATTATCTGAATGTTATAACCAATGAGCTGGATTTGTTTCAGGCCCAGCTTCTTATGCATCACTATTATTTCGAGCACGAGAAAAAGATAGCCGAGCTTGAAATGGTAATCGGAAAATCTCTTGCTCCACTTCCTTTTACGGGAGGCGCTTTATGAGATATCACAAACAAGTTCGCTTTTTTTC
>JAKSCY010000573.1 GCA_022360355.1 Chlorobiales bacterium | reverse complement strand
ACCCAAATCTACGGCCAAGGCGATCTACGTCTGGCCGACAATGACTCATCCCACTATGTGGGCTTCCAAGCTCCGACAACCGTAGGGTCAAATGTGACGTGGACGCTCCCCTCTACCGATGGCAGCAGCAATCAAGTGCTGCAAACTGATGGTGGTGGGATTTTGAGCTGGAATACGGCGATTCTCTCAAACCTGACTGACAACACAGCCAATGTTCTCGATATCCAGGAAGGAGCCAACAATTATATTAATGTAAGCACTGCAGATAATAGTGAGGCAATAGCTTTTGGAAATATAACCACCGATCCAAACTTTTCCTTTCTAGGAGAAGGTACTATCAATGTCGGTGAATCAAGTTTTTCTAACACGAATGCGGTGATGAGATTATCAGCTACCGCTGATCCTCATCTTATCCTAGAGGATGTTGGTAATTCTGTCAGTGGACTTGCTAACGCAACCAACGACCTTATTTTGGCATCCCAGCATGGAGGCTTTGAGTTTAGAACTGATGTCACAGATGTCGGCGATTGGAGTACGACGGGAACCAAGAGAGTAGAAATTCAATCCGATGGGGAGGTTTATATTGCTGAGAATCTCGGCATTGGCACCGATTCTCCATCTTCCAAAATTCACATGTTGGGAGACAATACTTTCATGAATCTCCAGACCAGTAATACCAACGCTGACACAGGCTTTCAATTCTATGAAGCTGGTGTACTCAAGGGGAAACTCGTCTTAGATGGAAAGGATATTGCTGATGATTCAATCAATTTGTATATGGAGGGCAAGGGAGCACTTAACTTAATTGATTCAGGAGTGGTTCAATTGCATGCCACTAGTGACCAACCGCTTAGTCTACAAGGGAGCCTTGTGGGAATTAATAATGGCACGAATAATGCAATCCTTGAATTTCAGAAAAGTGGTGTCAAAAACTATCAAATTGCGGTTGATAACTCAAATAATCATCTTCAAATTGTGAATGCAAATGGAGTTGTTCAAATGCATACCGAGCAAGGCCATACTGATTGGCATGCAAACTCCGACTCTCGGCTAAAAGAAAATATCCAAGAGATTACTGTTTTGGATAATCTAGACAATTACCGAGCAGTTTCGTTTAACTGGAAAGATAGCGGTAGGAACACCATCGGAGTAATCGCTCAAGAATTGTACGAAGTCTTTCCTGAGTTTGTCTCTGTGGGTGCTCCGATGGATGAGGAGCTTTTGGCGGACAGATCTAACGCCTGGAGTGTGATGTACGCTTCTCTAGCCCCAGTTGCTCTCCAAGGTGTCAAAGAATTGGCTGTCATAACTGACGATAACGCCTTGTCCATCGATCAATTAGCTCAATCAGTTGATTCTCATTCAATGCGTCTTGAGGCAGTTGGAAGTGAAGGGGACCTAAGCCTTGAGCAATTAAAAACAAATGTATCTAATCTTTTGACTAGAGTGGTAGAACTT
>JAKSCY010000120.1 GCA_022360355.1 Chlorobiales bacterium | reverse complement strand
AGCTTTTTCCTGCACAATATCAAGCAGATGATTTACGCGCTCTTCCAGAATTTCAAGTCGCTGTATATCCTGTAACGCACTTTCCTCGGCAATCAGGTAATTAAGGTTTAATGCCGGATATTTCCGCTTAAGCGATTTGATGAGCTTGTAGCCCGGCTCTTTTTCGCCGCGTTCGACTTCGCTGATAAAGCTTTTTGATATACCGATCTTGTGCGCAAAGCTTTGAAGTGTAAGGTTTTCTGATTTACGGATGTGCCTTAAGCATTTCCCGAAATGGGTGCTTTTATCCGTCATGATGGAATTTTTTTGTATATTCCGCTGAGGCGGAAATAAGTTAACAGAAGAAAACAGAAATAAAGTAAAATAAACCGAAAAATATGGAAGGACAAGAGATAAAGATCGATCATCGAAAGCTTCCCTGGAAAGGGATATGGAAGACAATTGCGGAAGAGGAATCAGTCCGAAGAGGGAAGCGGGTGACTCCTGAAGCTGTGCGCATGGGCGTACAGGGGAAAAGCGAGTACTATCTTCAGTTGTATTACAGGGAAGTCAGAAAGCGCAGGGCGTGCCTGCACCATGTAGGTGCGGATACATGACGTCATATGTTTCAGCGGCAAACGAAGATTTTTCTCCCATGTCTCTTGGAAATCCCGGAAAAAAGAGGCCAACCGGCGAAAAGAACAAAAAACAGTATAAGGATGCTGAGGCATTGACGGTTGTGCTGCATGAAAAAAACAGGCAGATACAACTGTTGAGAGCGCAACTGAGGCTGTCTGACGAGTACGGCAGGAATCTCAGGGATTTGCTTGAGGATCTGGTAAAGCTTCTGGCGATAATTGAGCAATAGCCCTCGTTATGTCACTCGTTTTTCATTACTCGTCATTGCTTTTTTCCTTTGGTTTAACCACAAAGTTGACCAGTCTGTCCGGTACAACAATTTCTTTTACTACAGCCATTCCTTCGAGGAACTTCTGAACAGTTGCATCGCTACGGGCTTTTTCAAGCAGAACGTCTTTCGGTGATTGGGCCGGGGCGGTTACTTTGCTCCTGAGCTTTCCGTTTATCTGTACGGCAATGGTTGCCTCGTTATCGATTGCAAGCGCAGGATCGAAAACCGGCCAGGTTGCGGCGGTGATCGATGATGTGTGAGCAGCGGCTTCCCAGAGTTCTTCGCAGATGTGCGGCGCATAAGGTGCGAGAAGCAGGAGAAGTGTTTCCACGGCAGCCTTGTTTCTGCATTCCGCTTTATGAAGCTCGTTGGCAAAAACCATCATCTCCGCAATTGCCGTGTTGAACTTCAGTTGCTCGATATCCTCACTTACTTTTTTAATGGTCTTGTGCATGGTTCTCTTCAGGTTTTCCGTCAAGGGCTCTTCGGTCAGCGATACAGGGCTGCCGGGCTCGGGATACACCAGGCGCCACACTCTTGCAAGAAAACGACTGACTCCTTCGATACCGTGAGTGTTCCAGGGTTTCACCTGCTCAAGCGGCCCCAGAAACATTTCATAGAGGCGTATAGCGTCAGCACCATATGAGACCAGCACGTCGTCTGCCGGGATCACATTCCCGCGCGATTTGGACATCTTTTCATTGTCTTCTCCAAGGATCATGCCCTGGTTGAAGAGTTTCCGGAAGGGTTCTTTTGTCGAAACCACGCCGAGATCATAAAGTACCTTGTGCCAGAACCGGGCGTAAAGAAGGTGCAATACGGCATGTTCTGCACCGCCCACGTAAAGATCCACGTTCATCCAGTAACGTTCTTTTTCCGGATCGACCAGATCGTTGGTGTTTTCCGGGTCGATAAAGCGGAGATAGTACCAGCAGCTTCCGGCCCACTGAGGCATTGTGTTGGTCTCGCGCCTGAATGTTCCGTATTCATCGTTTCCGTAAAGCCATTCGGAAATATTGGCGAGAGGGGATTCGCCGGTCTCTGTCGGCTGATAGGCTTCTGTGTCGGGCAAAGTGAGCGGAAGGTCCGTTTCAGGACGCAGTGTACCGTCTTCATAATGTTTCACCGGGATCGGTTCTCCCCAGTACCGCTGGCGGCTGAAGATCCAGTCGCGGAGTTTGTAGTTGACCGTTCTTTTCCCTTTTGCCTTTTTTTCAAGCCAGTCGGCCATGATGTCGAAAGCAGTTTCGAAAGTCAGACCGTCGATACTGACTTCGTCATTCGAAGAATTGACGCACACGCTGTCTTTTTCCTCGAAGACGGCTTCCTGAACATCATGAGGGCTTTTGATGACCTCAATGATCGGAAGATCGAATTTTTTTGCGAACTCCCAGTCACGTTCGTCATGGGCCGGAACCGACATGATAGCCCCGGTACCGTAGCTGGTGAGCACAAAGTCGGATATCCAGATGGGCAGAGCCTGGCCGTTTGCAGGATTGACGGCATACGAGCCGGTAAAAGCGCCTGTTTTTTCTTTTTGCAGGCCGGTTCGTTCAAGCTCTGTTTTCAGCTTTGCCTGCTTGATATATTCTTTTACTTCTACAAGCTGCTGTGCTGTTGCGAGCTTTTCAGCCATCGGGTGCTCGGGTGAGATTACCAGATAGGTTGCCCCGAAAAGTGTGTCGGGCCTTGTTGTGTAGACCCTGATGGTTGT
>JAKSCY010000353.1 GCA_022360355.1 Chlorobiales bacterium | reverse complement strand
GGCCTGAACAATGCGATAGCATCCTGCGGCACCGCTCTGACCCGTGAACAGGCAAAAATTCTCCGGAGATATACCGAAGAAGTTCTCTTCATCTATGATGGTGACGAAGCCGGCTCGAAGTCAATGCTCTCAGGCATTGATGTACTTGTGGGCTGCGGCCTCACGCCCTGGATATCATCTCTTCCGCCGGGAGAGGACCCTGACAGCCTGGTACAAAAAAGAGGAAAAGACGGGTTCCTGCAGTTTATCGACAGTTCCAGAGAATCTTTCACCGATTTCCAGATGTCGTTCTACCGCCGGAGAGGATCGTTTGACGAGCCGGAAAAAAAATCCCGGGCTATCAGGGAAATTCTGAAAACTATTGCCATGGTTCCGGATACCGCGCGCAAAGAGCTCTATCTGCAGGAACTTGAACAAAAAATCGGTATCAGCATTCCGGTCCTCAAGGAGATCATGGCCGAAATGAAATCCGCCAGACGAACCCCGATACGAATCGCACGTGAAGAAGCCGGAGAAAAAGCGTCCGGAGCTGACGCCGAACTTTCAGTGCTGGAAAAAACCTTTATAAAAGCGCTGCTTGAAAGCACCTGGTATGGAAATGAGGTACTGGAATTCTCCGCTTCCCATGAAGCCCTCCTGAAATTATCCAATCCGGTTGCCTCTCACATACTGCAACACCTTGTCAAGCGTTACCGGGAAAAAAAAGACAGTCCCAGCAACTACCTTGACATAACAACCGAAATAAGTTCGATGACGCTTCCCGAAGCGCGTGACCTCTCGTCAGGCCTCCTTATAGACCAGCCGGTCAGCGACAGGTGGTATGAATCATTTGACGAACAGCAACAAAAAGCCAGGCGGTGTTTGACTGCTTTTCTCGACTCGGTGAGAAGCCTTATCCTGGATGATTTCCGTAAGAAAAGAACGCATGTAACCGAAAAACTTCGCACGGCAACCGACCTCGATACGGAAAAAAAACTTGCCGAAGAGCTCAACATGCTGCGCAAGGAAGAACAGACCACCACAGCCGAGGTCAACAGCATGATCAGATCTATTCTGCAGAACAGATAGTGATCGACAATCTAAAAAGATGGAGAACAGGCACAAAAAAAATAAAATGGTGTAACTATTTTGTACTTTTTCCGATTTTTTTCCTATACTGGCTATGAGGATCTCTAAGTTATTGTCATGAGCGGCTCAAGTGCAAGGCGAACGGAGCGCAGAAACCGGAGTGTACACAGAGTACACGAGGATTTCGAGCACCGCTCAACGATGCAATTGAATCGCGGAATAAATAAATAGAGGTGCCTTTATGAACATTACGTTAACTCACTATCCATATCCCCCACATGCCTTCCGACTTCATCTGCTCGGATATTTTTATCGAGCTCGTGATATTTCTCTCAATGTACCTCGCAACAGGGATCTTGTGGCTTGTTTTCAAGCGCAAATAAAACAAACAGTAAACTCTCTGTCCCCGCATCACCTTTTGTTTCGTAAGGCATAAAAGTAGAAACCGTAAACCAGAAAATTCACGGCTATCACGAAAACCCCTAAAAAATATTGTATCTGGGGAGTGAGGCCTGCAGGATAGATAACCGGAAGCAGGTAATGCTCGATAAAGCCCT
>JAKSCY010000692.1 GCA_022360355.1 Chlorobiales bacterium | reverse complement strand
TGTGCCGTGTGTTTTCATGCCTTTTTTCGGGGTTTCCCAGGCCGGCGATGAGTTTCATGATATTTGCTGGATGGCTTGAGAGCTGGATAGCTTGATGGCTGATAAGATGTTAAAAAATGTCATAAATAAAAAGGCCCCGAAGATCCGGGGCCTCACTCGCAACTTGTCACTTGTTACTCGTCACTACTAAAGGGAATCTCTATTAATTGTCATCATGACGCGCAACAAGTAAATAGAGGTTTTCTAAATAAGAGGTGCGATAACAAGCGCCACTACAGCAATAAGTTTCATCAGAATATTGAGGCTCGGGCCGCTGGTGTCCTTGAAAGGATCGCCTACGGTATCGCCGACTACAGCTGCTTTATGTGCTTCTGTTCCCTTGCCGTAGGTAGTGCCGTCGAACTCGATGCCTCCTTCAATACGTTTTTTCGCGTTATCCCAGGCTCCTCCGGCGTTTGACTGGAAAATCGCAAGCAGTACACCCGAAGAGGTTACACCTGCCAACAGACCGCCAAGCATGTCCTTTGAGACGAACCCGACGACGACCGGGACAAGAACTCCAAGCGTCCCCGGAAGGATCATCTCCCGGATGGCTGCTTTTGTTGAAATATCTACACAGTGAGCGAATTCAGCAGGAGTTGTTCCTTCTCTCAGTCCGGCAATTTCGTTAAACTGCCGTCCGACTTCCGTGATCATATCCCGCGCAGCCCGGCCTACAGCGCCCATTGCAAGCGCACTGAAAACAAAGGGGAGCATGGCTCCGAGAAGCAGGCCTGCCATGATCACCGGTTGTGATATGTCAATTGATTCAACGCCTGCCTGCTGACGGAAAGCGGCAAAGAGTGCAAGTGCGGTAAGGGCGGCACTACCGATGGCGAAACCTTTTCCGATGGCGGCGGTTGTGTTGCCGACAGCGTCCAGCTTATCCGTTCTTTCACGCACTTCCGGAGGGAGCCCGGACATTTCAGCTATACCGCCGGCATTGTCGGATATCGGGCCGTAAGCATCAACAGCAAGCTGTATGCCGGTAACGGAAAGCATGCCAAGCGCTGCGATGGCTATACCGTAGAGGCCTGCAAAGTAATGCGAGGCGATAATGGCGACGGAAAGAACGATGATCGGAAGACCGGTTGACATCATGCCTGTACCCAAGCCTGCAATGATATTTGTTGCAGCGCCGGTAACACTCTGGTAGGCTATCCCCACAACAGGCTTGTTGTGGGTCGAACAGTAGTATTCGGTGATGAGACCGATCAGCACGCCTGCGGCAAGCCCTGTCAGAACTGCGAAAAAGACATTGAGAGAGGTATAGGTAAAACCGCCGGCAACCCAGCTCGACGGCAGGATGTTTGTGATAATGAAATAGCTCAGCACGGCCATGATGAGGGAAGCACCGAATTCGCCGGTATTAAGTCCTGTCTGGGGGTTGCCGCCTTCTTTAACTTTTACGAAAAACGATCCGACAATCGAGACGATAATGCCTGCTGCCGCTATGACAAGCGGCAGTATCACAGCCGCTATGGTTGAGATTCCCATGGCATCGAACACGGGAACAAACGCAGCTCCGAGAACCATGGTTCCTATGATCGAGCCGACGTAACTTTCAAAAAGGTCCGCGCCCATTCCGGCAACGTCGCCGACGTTATCACCGACATTGTCGGCAATAGTGGCGGGATTTCGCGGGTCATCTTCCGGTATTCCCTCGTAAACCTTTCCGGCCAGGTCGGCGCCGACGTCGGCAGCTTTGGTGTAGATACCGCCACCGACACGCGCGAAAAGAGCGATTGATGAAGCCCCAAGGGAGAAGCCTGAAATGAGGTTGATAACCTGATTGATTTCGGAAAACTGGTTATTGTAAACGATGAACAGCGTCGAAAGTCCGACTATACCCAGGCCTACAACTGAAAGTCCCATGACGAGACCCCCGGAAAACGCTACATTCAGAGCTTTTGATAAGCCTTCACGGGCGGCATGTGTTGTTCTGACATTTGCTTTGGTGGCTACTTTCATGCCGAAAAAGCCTGCAAGTGCCGAGCAGATTGCACCAACGATGAAACTTACGGAGATGATCGGAGAAGAATCCACCCTGCCGCTGTTGGCAAAACCCAGAAGAATAGCTACGGAGATAACAAAGATGGTCAATACCTTGTACTCACGTTTAAGGAATGCAACCGCACCGTCAGCGATGTGTCCCGCAATAGTTGCCATCTCTTCGGTTCCGGAGTCCTGTTTTGAAACCCACCCGGCCTTGAATAAAGCGTACAGCAATGCAATGACACCGGAGAGGGGTACTGCATAAAGAATTAATTGGTTGTCCATTTTTTTGTGCGTTAGAATTGCGTGAGTTGAGAAGCAACCGTGAAAATGTGTCGCTGAACATCGTTCAGGCTTGTCGGCAAGCTATCACAGGTTAGTTACGTGTACCCGTGAAAGAAAGTGACGGAGTGTATGTTGAGTACAATCTTAAAGATCATAACGAGGGAGAATTTACAACTTCTCTTGAGTTCTTCAAAGAAGGATCGCTCTCATCGAGGAATTATTTGATGGAGTACCATTACCGTATTTCAGCATGGAAGAGTATCGGGAAATGGTCCGAATATCCGCCCAGATATTTCGGGCCTTTGTAGGTCGCATAGGGACGTCCGTTATTCCCGGCATGCATATGCGGGATGGAAAAACAGGAAAAAACGTTGTCCGCCATGGAAAGGCTTTTGTTATCGAAAAGTCCATGTGAAACCATGATCTGGTCGAATTTCAGCCATCTTCCCATGAAAAAACAACTCCCTTTGTCATCGGTTTCGCTCCAGCAGTTGAAAAGCTTGTCCTTCGGGCTTTTCATGAACTCTTTTTTGTCGGTCGTTGCGTTCAATATTTGGCGTATCGATGTGTCATGAGGCTCGTCGTTGAAGTCACCCATGACAATGATATCTGCATGGTTGTTCTGAAGTTTCAAACTGTCGATAATTGACTTTGCGGCTTTGGCGGCAAGCAGTCTGTGCGGTTCAGACCATGCTTTGCCGAGTGTTCTGGATGGCCAGTGGTTTACCAGAAGAAAAAATGCGGAATCCTTTGCTGAAAAACTGTAGAGGGTAATGTCCCTTGTGTTTTTGCCCTTGAGATCGACCCTTTTTGAGATACTGTTCTTGAGAATGATACTTGTTGAGTCATACGCAAGCGCGATATCTATGCCTCTCGGATCGTTCGAGGCATGATATGCTGTTTTGTAAGCGTTGCCCGGCAGAAAGGAGAGCAGTTTGTTGAAGACCTCCTTGTTTTCAACCTCGCCGAGAACAAGAATGCCGGGATATGAGCCGGTTTTCAGACGGACAACCTTGATAATGTGGGAGAGTCGCATGTGTTTCAAGAGAAGCTTTTTTTCGGTCCACCGTTT
>JAKSCY010000514.1 GCA_022360355.1 Chlorobiales bacterium | reverse complement strand
GTTCCTCAACAGTCTTTGGCAATTCCTCAGGAATCTGCGCAGCAGCCCTCGAGGGAAGCGCCATGATCGGTTCGAGCACAACCTTACCAATAGGCCTGATGACAAACCAGAATATGACAAAAATAATCGTAATCAGCAGGGGAATTTTAATAAGCGCAGTCCAGTCGCTCCATTCGAAGATGTCAAACATTCTTCGCTGAACCTGTGTGCGTTGTTCTTCACGGATTTGTTCGGTTACCTGGTGCAGGTTGTCAAAAGAAATTTCCGTTAAGGTCAGGCTGTCGCCCCGGCCACCCTGATCCGCGGGAGTATCATCAATGCCCGCAGCTTTTTTTAACGCTTCTTCCCAACTGTTGAGCTTGTCCGCTCCCCAGCTTACGTACTGGGTAACCTCCTGCCCGTTCTGATCCTGGGTTGTGGTTTCCTGTAAATCTATCACCACGGATACCGATTTGCGTTTGATATCGCCCGGCGCCATCATTGTTTCGATTTCAGTTGTCGGATATTCGGTCTGCCGTCGTTCCGTCGTCCTGGATCTACTCGTCTGACTGCCGCTGGCGGGAGAAGCGTTCGGATCTCCGGTATTGGATTCAGCACCTGGGACGCCGCCACCGGCTGTTCCGCCCTCTTCTTCCTCTTCAGAGCTTTCGAACGAAACTTCGGCCGGAGAGTTGGTATCGATCTGTGTTCTCTTCTCGCGGCGGCTCTCTCGGTTCAGTTCAACATTCGCTGCCACAGTGAATCGATTGGTTCCGAAAGTAGGCTCGAGCAGTTTGCGGACATTCTGGATGATTCTCTTTTCTTCATTCATCGATGCCATATTGAACAGGGCATTGTCATCCCCGCTTTGACTGAGAGGATTCGAGTGCTGATCAACGATAATGACATTATCTTCATTGAGTCCCTGAACAGAATAGGCTACTAACACCTGAATACCGCGTATCTGCTCCGGTGAAAGTTTCCGGGAACCTTTCAGTTTCAATATGATTGAAGCTTTCGCGGGGATTTCTTCGCGGGTGATAAATCCGGTATCGGGGGGTAGCGCAAGATTAACCTGGGAGGATTCAACCGCATTGAGCGAATTGAGCGATTTCTGAATTTCTTCCTGTAACGCCAATTGTTTTTTCGCTGCAATGGTTTTTTCGGTATCTCCCATTCCGACTTCTTCGAGCCGTTCGAGTCCTTTCAACTGAGTTACCTGCAGATCAAGACCCGCCATTTCGATACGCAGTTCATCGGCCTGTTCAGCCGGAACAAAAATTGAAC
>JAKSCY010000366.1 GCA_022360355.1 Chlorobiales bacterium | reverse complement strand
TTTATCGAATGCATGAGCAGAAGGTTTTTATTTACGGTGTGCTCGATGGCAGACGGAA
The DNA here is from genome assembly GCA_022360355.1 of Chlorobiales bacterium. Lineage (GTDB taxonomy): Bacteria > Bacteroidota > Chlorobiia > Chlorobiales > Chlorobiaceae > Prosthecochloris. The sequence continues at coordinate 969 of JAKSCY010000366.1, read as the reverse complement.
CCTTCAGGAGTTGTTGATTGAAAGACTAATTAGAACACGAATCGAGTAAACACAACGCATGAACCCTGACAAGGTTGACAGAAACCAGCTTGAGAAGCTCACCGATCTTCCCAACATCGGCCCTGCAATCGCAGCAGACCTTCGCCTGCTTGGAGTCAACAAGCCTGACGATCTTGCCGGTCGATCTCCATTTGAGCTTTACGATATGCTTTCTTCCAGTAAAGGCAAACGTCAGGACCCCTGTTTGCTCGATGTACTTATTTCCGTAACCCGGTTCATGGATGGCGAAGACCCTCGTCCGTGGTGGCACTATACCGCAGAACGAAAGAGGATGTTCGGATACGATGGTAACACAGGCTGATAAAATGGAAAAATTCGAGTTCCTTGTAGGGGACTGGAATTTGGATTACTCTTTCCCCAAAAGTGAATTCAGCAAGGAGGCTGGTACCGGGAAAGGATCGGGTACGATTCGGAGAATTCTGGAAAACAGGTATGTCTGTTTCGACTATTCCTGTGCGTTGACAACGGGGGTTGAAGTACAGGCTCAAGGAATTTTTGCATGGGATAATAAAGCGAACATATACAGGTACTGGTGGTTTGAAAGCTCCGGTTCGTTTTCGGAAGCAAGCTGCCGGTTCATCGATGATGATACTCTTTTTTTGAACTGGCATGACGGTTTGTTGATACAGACCTTTAAGAAAGACGGAGCTGACAGGGTAATGTTATCAATGGAGCACCCGGACGCGAGCGGAGAGTATCGAGCTGTTCTGTCAGTCCGGTTCGACAGGAGGTAACCGATAACAAACCATTTATCCGCGAAGTTATGACACGCAACAGGTCTCTTACCGAGTTAAAGAATATCGGGAAGAAAATAGCTGCACGCCTCAATGAGGCAGGTATTTACTCCGAAGAAGAATTGCGGTCTATTGGCCCGGTCGAGGCGCATAAAATGATCAGGGAAAACCATCC
>JAKSCY010000552.1 GCA_022360355.1 Chlorobiales bacterium | reverse complement strand
TTTCTTGTAATCTTTAACCGGATTGGTAAATATGCCTCAATTAACCAGATCAGCAGAACTCTTCGAGGAAGCAAAACAGTTTATTCCCGGTGGAGTAAACTCACCGGTTCGCGCCTTCAAATCCGTTGGCGGCACACCGGTATTTATGGCAAAAGGTAAAGGCGCCTATATGACCGATGTCGACGGCAACACTTACATTGACTACGTTGGTTCATGGGGTCCTTTCATTCTTGGCAGCATGCACCCAAAAGTCACCGATGCTCTCGTGCATACCCTGACCAACATCGGTACCAGTTTCGGAACTCCGATCGAGCTGGAGATTGAAATTGCAGAGCTTCTGACCCGGATCGTTCCTTCGATCGAGATGGTCCGCATGGTCAACAGCGGAACGGAAGCCACCATGTCAGCAGTTCGTCTTGCCAGAGGTTACACAGGCCGCGATAAAATCATCAAGTTCGAAGGCTGCTACCACGGCCATGGTGACAGCTTTCTGATCAAGGCAGGCTCCGGCGCCTTGACACTCGGCACACCCGACAGCCCGGGCGTCACAAAAGGCACCGCCAATGACACCCTGAACGCGAAATACAATGATCTCGAGTCGGTTAAAACGCTGGTCAATGAAAACAAGGACAACGTTGCTGCTATCATTATTGAACCTGTTGCAGGAAACACCGGCGTTATACCCGCAAACAAAGAGTTCCTCCAGGGCCTCCGCGACTATTGCACACAGGAAGGTATCGTCCTGATTTTCGACGAGGTCATGTGCGGTTTCCGCGTAGCCCTCGGCGGCGCACAGGAACTTTACGGCATCACCCCGGATCTGACGACCATGGGCAAGATCATCGGGGGCGGTCTTCCGGTTGGTGCGTTCGGCGGCAAACGGGAAATCATGGAAAAAATTGCACCTCTCGGCGATGTTTACCAGGCAGGCACTCTTTCAGGCAACCCGCTTGCGATCACCGCCGGTCTTGCAACCCTGCAGATACTCAAGGATGACAACCCGTATCCCGAACTCGAAAGAAAAGCGGCAATCCTCGAGGAAGGCTTCAGGGACAACATGCAGAAGCTCGGTTTGAACTATACCCAGAACCGTGTAGGCTCAATGGCATGCCTTTTCTTTACCGAAAAGCCTGTTGAAAACCATGATGATGCAGTTGCTTCGGATCTGCAGAAATATTCCAGGTATTTCCAGTCCATGCTCGATCAGGGAGTCTACCTTGCCCCGTCACAGTTCGAGGCAATGTTCACCAGCACCGCGCACAGCGACGAAGATCTGGAAAAAACAATCAGGGCAAACTATGTTGCTCTTCAGGCTGCTGAAGCGTAACGCCCGGTTCCGGAGAAAACAGAAAGCGGGGGTCATATCATCACGGCCTCCGCTTTTTTGTTTTCAGGCCTCCTTTATTCTCCTGGCAGATTTGCCGGCGTTACCGTCTATTTTTCCGGAAGGATAACGGTCGAACGCACTTCTTCGAGTGTCACATGTACATGTGCCCCCGATTCCCGTGCAAGGACTTCGATAAACGGCAGAAACCCTCCGATCCTTTCTTCAGTGTCCATAATTTCAATGACAACCGGGAGGCTTTGGGAAAGTTCCAGAATCTTGGCCGTATGCACCGTACCACTCATGCCGTAGGAAAGAATGCCTTTGAACACGGTTGCACCGGCAAGCCCCTGTTCCCTGGCTGCAGCAATAATCACCTCATAAAGCGGACGATGATGATGTTTCGCCTGCTCACCCACGTACATCCGCAACAACTGCCGGTTTTCAAATTCAATCATAGGGTATCAACAAAAAATGAATTAGAGTACCTCGTCACTTGTCACTGCTTTTATGTCCACATCCTTGCAAGCTGCATACCTATATAGAAACAGAGAATGCCGCCGA
>JAKSCY010000163.1 GCA_022360355.1 Chlorobiales bacterium | reverse complement strand
TTTTGATCATGGTCATGGCCGTGTACCTCTTCACTTACGCCATCGGGCTCTTTTCCACCGGGGGGGTGAAAGACAACTTGCGCCGGATGAGTGGAGACTTCGTCCAATACTACGCCGTCTCCGAACTGGCCCTGGCCGGGCGGGCCGATAAGGCCTACGACCATGCTGAATTGTACGTCAAAGAAGAGTCCGTCAAGGGGGTAAAAACCACTCTGCCCTGGCACTACCCGCCCGGTTTCATGCTTATCATCCAGCCCCTGGCCAGGCTGCCCTATGAGGCGTCCTACCTGCTCTGGCAGGCCCTGGGATTGATCGGCGGAGCTCTCATCATCCGACGGATCGCCCCAGGCAGGCTGCCTTTCCTGCTCTTCCTGGCCTTTCCGGGAACCTACCTCAATCTGCTCTTTGGCCAGAACGGTTTCCTGTCTTTAATCTTCCTGGGAGGCGGGCTAATTGCCGCTGAGAGGCGCCCCTTTGTTGGCGGACTGATCCTCGGTCTGCTCAGCTATAAGCCACATTTGGCCGTTCTGGTTCCGGCCTCCCTGCTGGTTGCCCGTGACTACCGGACCCTCCTGGGGATGATAACCGGTGGGCTGAGCCTGGCCCTGCTCAGCCTGATCGTCTTTGGTTCCGAAGTCTGGCTGGCCTTTTTCGAAAACATCCCTTTTGCCCTGAAGGCTTTGGAATCCGGAGCCGTTCCCCTGGCCCAGATGCCCACGCCCACCGCCGCCCTGCTCATGGCCGGCGTCGGGTCGGGATTGGTCCGACTGATCCAGGGTCTGATCAGCCTGACTGCCCTGACCTCGGTCCTGTGGGTCTTTTACAGACCCGGTGATCTTCCGGGACGCGGTCCGGTCCTGACACTGGCCGCCCTTTTGACCACGCCTCACGCCCTGGTCTACGACCTTGTCCTGCTGGCGCTACCCCTGGCCTGGCTGGGCCGGCGTGAGATGGTCCGCCGGCCGCGGCCCTGGCTGATCTTCCTGCTGGCCGCCGGTTGGGTCCTGCCCCTGGCCGCCTTTGGCCTGGCCAAGGCCTTTGGCATCCAGATCGGGCCGGTGGTCCTGATCGCCCTGTTCGCCGCCGCCCTGTCTCAAGCAGGAAATTCGAACGGCCCAAGAGGCCAAGCGGCTGATTAGAGATGGTTTTGGGGGTAATT
>JAKSCY010000108.1 GCA_022360355.1 Chlorobiales bacterium | reverse complement strand
TCAACAATACGCGGGTCTTTGCCATCTGCAAAAAATTGACCGAGAAAGATTAATTGCCAATACTTGCCGGTGTATTTCCAGTATGCCCGGTCGTCATTTTCCCAAAATTCCTGACTATGCTTGAGGATTCCCTGGGTTACGCTATACTCCATGAAACGCGCCCTGGTTTGCTCTACTTCCGATGTTGTTTCCGGCTGTTTCAGCAGCTTCGTCAGAGTCAGGTAACGTACTGGAGGATTCTCGTCTTCCAGAAGCCAGTGAATAATGTCGTCTTTTATTTGCATAGTCAATCTCCCACGCTGCCATCCAGCATCTCTCGACATCAGTTCCTTACAGCATTGCTGATTGCATTATTGAGAAACCTGTTCAAGACATACAGGACTCTAAACATTTCTGCCACGTCCTCCACAAGAGTATCCGAAAACCAGAAATCATCTTCAACCCTGTGGGCCACGGCGTAATGCTTGTTTTTCAAGAGATCGATGTCGGGAAACTCTTTCGGAAAACCTTTCGGAGCGGTCTTCAGCTTTTCTCCGAACATTCCGCCAAAGTATTTCCTGAAATCATCACTGGTTATGATGGTTTTGTATTCCTCGGCGTTTTCGAAAATCTCTGTCCTGATTGCCTTGAGATACTGCGATTCCGGCATATACGCACCTCCGCCGACGAATGACGCACCGGGCTCGATGTGTATATAATACCCGGCATGCGGACTCTTTCTCCCGCCTCTCGCGATAAATGCGCCAAAGTTTGTTTTGTAGGGCGACTTGTCTTTGGAAAACCGCACATCACGAAATATCCTGAACAGGCATTCTTTGGGGTTCATCACATCGACATCAGGATCAATGCCCCTGACAACCGGAATCAAAATGGCGATAAACTGTTCAAACTCCCCTCTGGCATCGTCATAGAGCTGTTTGTTCGCCTGAAACCACTCCCGGTTGTTGCTCGTCTTCAGCTTGCCGAGAAAATCAACTGTTCCATGTAAATCCATACCGAACCTCCTCCTCTTACTCATTTCTTTTCATGGTTTTAATCCTTGCCGGCGGCCTCGCCATCATGCCTCGCCCTCCAATACGTTACCAGAAACCACAACCAATAAAAAAACAGGACAAAAACCTCGACATGAAACCACAATGGTTCAATTGTTTTCGATAGCATTCCGATTATTTTATCCTGGTAAGTATATACCTCACCCCGCTCGGCAACCGTCATGTCTCTTCGACCTTGGTAAAAGCATCGAGGGGTATTCTCAGGCTAACGGGAGAAGGGTAATCCCTCATATATCCGGCTCTGAGAAGAAACTGCGGCGATTTATTCAGCATCAGCACTTCGGTAACCTTTTCCGACCAGGGCTTTTCCTCCAGTACCTGTGACATGGGGTGTACACCGATAGAGCGGTCTTTCGCCCTGAGAAACATCCGCTCGAAGCGGCGTCCTGTTTCAATCAGAGATGCAGGAGAATCATTTTCCGAGGT
>JAKSCY010000780.1 GCA_022360355.1 Chlorobiales bacterium | reverse complement strand
TAGGCTCAGATTCAACGTTTCACTTTGATCAGGCTGCCGGGGGGAAATTTGTTGAATCTTCTGAGGATGATGAGGTTTTGTGGGGAGTAATTAGTTTCGTTAAAAAGCCTGAGAAGTTGATAGTTTATGGTCCGCTCGGAATGCAGGGAATGGCTGTAGCAAGCTCATATACCTATGAATTCGAAGCAACCGAGGAAGGAACAATGGTCAAGTTGATACATAATGCGTTTGGTGATTTTCCCGAAGAAATGGGTCCCGGTCATGAAGGTGGCTGGAAAGAGCTTTGGGAGAGTCTGCGGGCGTACGTGGAACAGGGAAAAACCTGGCAGGAGCTGCAAAAGACATGAGGAGCCTAAAGTAAAAATTGTTAGATATTTGATGTTGTGGGTATCTGATGCCAAACCGTCTTATTAACTTTAAATAACCAAACCAACATCAAATGGAGTGAGAACAAAATGAGTGAACATAAATCGTCAGGATTTTCAATTGTTCAGGAAGTGAAATTAAACGCCCCGCGCGAAAAAGTGTGGCAGGCATTCACCCGGGACATTGACAAATGGTGGCCGCACCGAGGCCGGGAACTCAACGCCAGGATGGTTTTCGAGCCGAAAGTCGGCGGAAGATTAATCGAGCAGCGCGATACGGACAGCGCCGAGAAATTATGGGGAACCGTTACTTTCATCAAGGAGAAAGAGAGCATCTTTTTAAGCGGTCCGATCGGGTTGATACGTCACGCGCTTGCCAACGTTTTCGGCTTCGATTTCGAAGATAAGGGTGAGGAGACGGCCATAAAACTTACCCACGAGGTGTATGGTAACATCGATCCCGAATGGGAAGAAGGCTATAACGCGGGTTGGCAGGAACAATGGCAGTACCTCGAAGCCTACCTCATGGAAGGAAAGACCTGGAAGGAGATGGAAAAAGCCAAAGCATCGGTTTGAGTACTTTGGAACAGACAATTAAAGGAAACGGGGGTGAAGACATACATAGTCACCCCCGATTTTGCATTCTTTATTGGATCGCACGTATTATAATTATAAAATCCGGAATATTTCCCACGCTACAAAATTCAGAACAATTGCACGTATGCAAACAACCCCTGATATCCCGCTAAAATTTGTAAGTGTTACTCTATCAGTGTTTTAACCTTTGTTTATGGTTTATCTGGCAGAGAGAAGATGAAAAAAAGCTTGACAATGTAAAAATAAATTTTTATGATAAAATAAATTTGTAAAAAGAGAATGCAAATGCAACCTGTTTTGTATATCGACGATCTTGACCAGGCGGTTTCCCTGTTGAAGCCGAAAAGGGTTGAATTGCTCAAACGAATGGCAGAGCCACGTTCTTGTCCGGAACTTTCCGAGATGTTCAACACGACCCCTCAAAAGGTTTATTACCACATCAAAGTTCTTGAGCGCGGAGGACTTGTTGAAAAGGTTGAAGAACGGAGAGTTGGTGGCATCATGGAGGGGCTCTATCGCGCCAAGGCTCGTTCCTACTGGCTCTCTCCCCGTCTTGTCGGAAAGATTGGAGGGCAAAAGAAGACCCAGGACAGATTGAGTCTTGGATTTCTTCTGTCGTTGGCTGAGGAATTACAAGCTGACGTTGGCCAACTTGCTGCAAAAGATCACGCCGAAGAGATTCCATCCTTTGGGTTCACAGCTCAGGTAGAACTGAAGGATCAGTTGCATAGGGCTGGATTCATGGCCGACGTGACAAAAGCTTTCCAGCACATTGCAAAGAAGTATGGAGCTTCAGAAGAAGACAACGCTAAAACCAACCAGAATTTCAAACTCATTTTCGCCTGTTATCCATCAGATACAGAAAATGAATAGCTTTTAAGAATTGAGAACCAGCCGCATACAAGGAGTTTACTATGGATAAGAGAATTAGCATGAATATCAATATTTCCGCAAAATCTGCGCGAGTATTTGAAGCTCTGACAAATACCGATGAGTTGACTGAATGGTTCGCTGAGAAAGCAGATATATCAATCGAAAAGAAGCAGTACGATTTCTGGGGGAAATACACACCTGAAAATCCCAGAAGAGATGAAGGTGTGCACACCATAGAATCAATTGCAGAAGGGGAAATGCTGTCATACAAGTGGCGATTCAGAAACGCTGACACGCTCGTGGAATTCAAGCTGGTTGAGGACAACGGCAATACCGTACTCACGTTAAATCACACAGGACTTCAGGCCCGTGGGAAGGGCGAGTTTGCC
>JAKSCY010000739.1 GCA_022360355.1 Chlorobiales bacterium | reverse complement strand
GTGCTGGAAAAGCTTAGGAAGTATGAGCTCGATTTTGTGGCAGCAACTCTCGGCAGCACAAAAAACAAGAATACGTTCATCGAGGGTCAGACTGATGAAGCGGTTCTGATGCCCACACTTATTCCTGAAGAGGAAGCATCTTTGCACAAGGAGATTCTCCTGTTAAATCAAGAACTTGATGATGCGTATATCAAAAAAAACGAGCAGGCTGAATTAATTCAGCAGATTGATGCTCTTCTGCTTGAAAAGGCGCACTTCGAAAACTTCTATGAGGAGACTCAGAGAAGTGATCTATCAGTGGAGGATCGGATATCCCGGTCAAAAATATCTGCTAGGAAACTGCTGAAAGCATGGCTGTATTCTGAGAAGCAAGCGAAGCGTCAAGTGAAAACCAATCCGCAGCCCCCTTCAGTTACTTCGTCTACTTCAAACCCTCCATTGTCTTCAACTGCTTCAGGCCTTTCGGGCAGGCGAGTTGGTTTTGCTGAGAAGGTCGCCCTTCTCTTGCGTTTCGGTTTGGCAGGAAGAGTCTTTTCCTTGGTTAGTGCCGAGGAACGCATCCCCTTGTTGCAGAAGGCTTATTACGACCGCAAGCTGGCCGATATGGAAAAGAGACGGCATCTGCTCGAGAAGTCGCTCGAAGGATTCCGTTTCGATGAGCGACTTGAAAAACTGACCGCGCTTTCAATGCAGCTGCTCAAGCACCGTCTGGCGGAACGATACAACAATCGTAAGCGGGAATTATTCGAATATGATGATCTGTGGAAACGACCGGAGGAGTTTCTCGATGAATATCCTGTCATCATGAGTACAACGTTTTCTGTCATGACGTCGCTCAAGAACGGCCATATGTTCGATTGCGTCATCGTTGATGAAGCAAGCCAGGTCGATATGCTCAGCGGCGTTCTTGCTATGGCTTGTGCAAATCAGCTTGTTATCGTAGGTGATCCAATGCAACTGCCAAATGTATTGACCGAGCAGGATGAAAAGCGAGCAATAAAGATTGCCTTGCAATACGATCTGCCGGATCATGCCAGGTTCGATCGGCATAGCCTGCTTTCTGCAGTGCGTACTGCATTCCCTCAAGTTCCGGAGACGTTATTGCGAGAGCATTATCGATGCCATCCAAAAATCATTCAGTTCTGCAATCAGAAGTTCTATGGTGGCGAACTACTTGTCATGACTCAAGATCAAGGCGAGGTCGATGTTCTTAAAGCCTATATGACTGTCGAGGGCAGACATGCGCGAGGCACGTATAATCAGCGCCAGATTGATGAGATTATACAGAATGTTCTGCCTGAAATGGTCTCAACCAAGCCTGGAGATATAGGTATTGTTTCACCATTTAGAGCTCAGAAAGCTCAGATGCAGGCATCTCTGAACTCGCAGCAGATTGATGTCGATACGGTGCATAAATATCAGGGAAGGGAAAAGCCGGTTATCATCATAACCACCGTATCAAACGAATCCAATGAATTCGTCGATAATCCGAATCTGCTCAATGTCGCTGTATCCCGTGCACAGGATAAGCTTCGGCTGGTAGTGTCCAAAGAGATAGCTGAGGGGAGCGGCAATGTCGCTGACCTTGTTCGTTACATCCGGTACAACAATTGCGAGGTCATTCCAGGCCGGGTTCGGTCGATTTTCGATCTTCTCTATGCAGATTACAACGAGCTGCGTTTAAAGGCACTGAAAAAGCAGAAGCGGGTTTCAAAATATGATTCCGAGAACCTTGTCTTCAGCCAAATCGAGGCGCTTCTTAAAGAGAGAGCATACCGGGGTTTCGGTATCGTTTTTCAATTTCCCCTGTCGATGCTCTTATGGGAAAATTATGATTTGACAGCAGAAGAATCCAGCTATGCCAATCATCCATGGACTCAAATCGATTTTCTGATTTTTCGTAAAGTCGACAAAAGTCCCGTGCTTGTTATCGAAGTTGATGGATTTGCTTTCCATCGTGAAGGAACACGTCAGGCTGAACGAGATGCTCTGAAGGATGCTGTTCTATCGAAGTGCGGGATACCGATACTTCGCTTGTCGACAGTCGGAAGCGACGAGAAGAATCGGATCAGGAAAAAGCTGGAGGAAGTTGCATAGTAGCGAGATGCTCTGCTATGATATTCGATCTGTGAAAAAATCTCAAGTTATCTATGATAAATGATGCTTTGATTTTGTGTTAAGCGAAAGTAATGCAATCTATCTATTCACAGGGAGTTGGCTTTTGCGTTTTTGTTTGATTATTTCACTATTTATCGTGTGAGTTCGCTATAAATGACTATAAATTGGTATAAATCGACTGTTTTCAGGATCATCAATCGGGTTATTATGGACAAAATCAGAAACCCGTTTTCTCCCGGAGCAGGAGCTCCGCGGAAAGACAACCCTCCCTTCCTATTGCAAACACCCAGAATTTAATCCAGTGCTCAATTCTATATTTTCCAAGACAGTCACATTTGTGTGATCGGATAAAAATACCTATAACCATGAGAATTGTGTGGTATATATATCCATTTTTCTATGACTCAGAATATCACTGCAACTGATAAAGCAAAAACGATTATCCTGAAGCAAGGGGGGATAATCCGTACTCAGGAAGCGATAAGGCAGGGAATTCATCCCAGAACCCTTTATCAGCTTAGAGATAGTGGGGAACTTGAGCAGCTTTCACGAGGTGTTTATAAGCTCAGAGACAGCAAGCCGCTTGAACATCCTGATCTTGTTACTGTTGCTATAAGAGTGCCGAAAGGAGTAATCTGTCTTGTTTCAGCCCTTTCATTTCACGAGATGACCACCCAGGTTCCTCATGTTGTTTCGATTGCGCTCGAAAAAGGCGCCGAACAACCAAGAATTGATTTCCCGCCGGTGACAGTTTTTCGTTTTTCCTCGGAATGTTTTTATTCGGGTATTGAAACTCATGTGCTTGATGGCGTTCCGGTGAGGATCTACAGTCCCGAAAAGACCCTTGCGGATTGTTTCAAATTTCGCAATACCATCGGTATGGATATCGTGCTTGAAGCACTGAAACTCTATCAACAAAGAAAGCAGAAAGACCTCAATGCCCTTATGGATTATGCAAGGACGTGTCGTGTAACATCAGTCATAAGGCCTTACCTGGAAGCGACGCTATGACAGCAAAACCGGTCAAGAATATTGGTGCTTCCGTGAGGCGGCGTCTGCTGAACAAAGCCCGTGAAGAGGGGAGAGGGCTTCAGGAGTTGATGCAATATTATGCCATGGAGCGGTTTCTGTATCGTTTGTCGATATCTCGGTATGCTGACCGGTTTATACTCAAAGGTGCTCTCCTGCTCAGAGTATGGCAGGCGCCATTGGCAAGACCGACTATGGACATTGATATGCTTGGTCGTCTCAGCAATGACGAACAGAGCATTCTGGGTATTATCAGGGAGATTCTCGCTGTAGAGCATTGTGAGGATGGCATTGTTTTTGACCCTGCCTCAATTTCCGTTGAACCGATAACAGAAGGTGCCGAATACAAAGGTCAGAGAATAAAGTTTCGGGGCGAGCTGGATTTAGCCCGTATCATCATACAGATTGACCTTGGTTTTGGAGACCGGGTTTATCCCGATCCATCAAGACAGATATTGCCTTCTTTGCTGGATTTTCCTGAAGCAAAGCTGTATTGTTACAGCCGGGAAAGTGTGATAGCTGAAAAGTTCGAGGCAATGATCAAACTTGGTATCCTGAACAGCAGAATGAAGGACTTTTACGATATCTGGATGCTTTCCAGACAATATGATTTTCAAGGAAACAGCCTTTGTGAAGCTGTGAGGCAGACGCTGGAACAGCGCGGAACGGAACTTGTTATGCCTGTAGCTGTGTTTTCGAGTGAGTTCATTGCTGCAAAACAAGTGCAATGGAAAGCATTCAGGAAGCGGCTTCGTAATGAATCTGTTCCTGACAAGTTCGACGCGGTTGTGCAACAGTTACAGGTGTTTCTGGCTCCAGTTGTGGAGGCAATCAGTGCCAAAAAGAGGTTTGTGGATATTTGGATAGCACCTGATTCATGGCAGAAAAGTCATGAATAGCTCTATCACCCACGGATAAAATTGAAAGAGGCTGTCTCAAAAGCACTGCTTCACGACAATCGGTTGCCATGTATACGTTTTCGGCAGAGAGTCATGCCGTCCCGTGAAATAGGTGTTCGGATTTCACAGGAATGGGGCATCCATATTGACTTTCTTGGGAAGATGGATCCCTGGGTCAAGCCCGAGGATGACTTCATAAAGACTAATTGCAGGACTAATGAGACAGCTTCTTTGTCTTTATGTTGACTTTTTGAGCTAGTAAACAATGTCTCCCTCTTGTGCGAATTTAATTTACCTTGTTCGGCATTTTTCCCTATTTTTTCTGCTGCATCGCCGAAAGAAGAGCGCTTCTCAGCGCAAGCATGCGTTTGTCTCCCTCGGGCTCTACTTCAAGTTTATTCATAACATAGGAAAAACACATTCCAGCGTCCGGATCCACTTCCAACCAAGAGCCTCCAAAACCGCCCCAGTAGAAAGTATGCGGATTAAGGTAGGTCAGTTTCTCATTCGCAAGCCCAAGGCCTAGTCCCCATCTTACTGGAGCACCAAGCACAAGATCAATACCATTGAACTGTTCTGTTATTGCCTGATCAATCGTGGCTTGCGAAAGCAGACGCATTCCTTTCAATTCACCCCGGCAGGCCAAGAGCGAACCTACTCTCGCTAATGAACGTGCATTGCCATGTCCATTGCTGGAAGGTATTTCAGCTGCCCTCCAAGCTCTATCTGAAAAGGCAGGTATTATTGGTGAATTGAATAATGTTTTTCCTATAATTGAGTCGGGTTCAATTGGAGGAGATTCCAAAGGTGGGGGTGGGATTAACTCTGCTACTCGCGCGTCGTGTTTCTCTGCAAGACCTATATGGAAATCTGCACCTAATGGAGTAGCTATTTCATCACGGAAAAAGGTGCCGATACTCTTTCCAGAAATCCGTCTGATTAACTCTCCTACTAAATATCCAAAGGTAACCATGTGATATCCGCTTTGAGTTCCTGGTTCCCACCATGGTTTCTGGCGTTCCAATAGATGTATAATCCTTTCCCAATCGTACATATCTTCTAATGTAAGATGTTCATCAAAACCCGAGAGTCCCGCACTATGATTGAGCAACCATCGTACGATAATCTTGTCTTTTCCGCCTTGTGCAAATTCCGGCCAGTAGTCGGCAACAGGCGAATCAATGTTAAGTTGCCCTCTATCAATCAGTATCAACGCGCAAAGTGCAGTCATAACCTTCACGGTTGAGTAAACGTTTGTAATGGTATCTCGCTCCCAAGGGATGATTTCGGCTTTATCCGAGTATCCACCCCAAATATCGACGACATATTCACCATCAAGCGTAACTGCAAATGAAGCGCCCACCTCTGAACCAGACTCAAAATTTTTGGTAAACATTTCTTTTACTGCCGAAAACCGTGGGTCGCAATATCCTTGAATATCAACTAACTTTGCCATGTTTTCTCCTTTGCTTAAATCTTATAAAATTTCATTTGTTCTTGCCTGATATTATCAGCTATTACCTGTATTACAGAGATTCTTAACTACTCTGAATAAGATATTCTACATTACCATTTAATACATCGAATATTTGACTAAGAGATAGGATGTCCCCTATCCCTTGGAAAAATTGATTCTAACGGGTTTTTTGCATAAATTGAAGGAGTAATATCTGATTACAAAATATATGGATACGGGGAAATCTGCGTGGATTTTTTGTTTCGCAATAATTCATTAAAACAGCACAATGATGAACAAAAAAGGAAAAGAAATTCAGGGTAAAGCAGAAAAACTCTATGCCGACCTCAAACAATTGAAGACAGAAGCGCTTGAGGCCAAGAATTCACTTGACGCTGACCAGGACGTGATTGAAACCGTAAATCAGATTAAGGAAGAACTTGGTATTTCTTCTGAGGTTTTGCGGGCTGCGACAGGGGATCAACAGAATGATTGCCACTGGTGTAAAGGTGCTTCAGGGGTATAATTCGGGGAAGAAAAATGTCCTCGTCAAGTCCTGCTGGTAACAGATCGACATGGATTAAATCCGTCAAAGCGGAAACGCGCTT
>JAKSCY010000201.1 GCA_022360355.1 Chlorobiales bacterium | reverse complement strand
TGATCAAGGACTTCAGCCCCCTGGACTTCGACCCGGCCCGGATACCCGCACCGGACCACATCCTCATCACCCACGGCCACTACGACCACCTCTCCACCGATTCCCTGGAGAGCTTCGCCCCGGACAGCCACCTCATCACTCCCCTGGGCTATGACTCGGTCTTCGAGGATTTAGGGATGACCAACCGGACCAGGCTGGACTGGTTCGATACCTTTACCGACGGCCCCCTGAAGGTCACCCTTCTACCCTGCAACCACTGGACCATGCGCAGCCCCCTGGCCGGCCCCAACCGCTCCCTGTGGGGCTCCTTTCTGGTCCGGGCCGAGGGAGGCCCCACGGTCTTCTTCTCCGGGGATGCGGCCTGGTTCCAGGGCTATGAGGAGCTGGGACAGGAGTACGAGATAGATTTGGCCGTCTTCAACCTGGGGGCCTATGAGCCCCGCTGGTTCATGAAGGACAGCCACATGAACCCGACCGAGGTGGCCGAGGCCTTTCTCCGGCTGGGGGCCCGACGGCTGATCGTGGTCCACTGGGGAACCTACCGCCTGGGGGACGAGCCGGTCCATCTCCCGCCTTTGGCCATGGCCGCCGAGATGGACAAAAGGGGGCTGACCAAAAAGCTGATCCGTCTCAACCATGGTCAAACAGCCTATCAGGGCCGAAACGGTGAATGGGCCATTAGAGGCTGATCCGGACAGTTGATGAAGGCGGTCGAAAATATACCTAGAGCCAATAGCCGGCCGGATTACTTAATCCGCTGATATCTGAAGCTGCATTGGGATGCTCCGGTCGAAAGGGCGCCGGATCGTTGGAACCCAAAGCCTAACCTGACCCCCATGGCCGGATACACGACCTCGTCTATCTCGCACCAAGGAAAGCACCATTCCGGATTACCGTACTCCTTGGCCACGGCGTGGGCCGCGCAATACTTTATCTCAAAGCTGAAAACGTCGTTCGTGTCCTCGATGAAATCCGTTTCATGAAACTTGTCTTGGATGGCGGTCTTAAGAGAACCCTTTGTGTACTCCTTGAAGCTCAAAAATCCATCCTCGCAGGCCTCCAGCTCCCTGATCGGAATCCCGAATAAGTTGACCGGGAAGTTTTTCTTTTCCAGCTTTTGATCTGTTCTCTTGAATATCTCGGAGATGATTCCCTTTGCCTCTTCGAGCCCCACTCTATCAACCAACATTCTCATTAGTGCTATTTGCTGAAAAGTCGATTCAATCACCCTCCTGGCCACCCCCCGTTTTTCAAGATTCTCCCAGTTGTGTTTACTCATTTTCTTTTCTTCAGCCCGAGCCCAGAGAAGCATTTTCAGAGAGCCGATTAAGCCTAATTCTTTTTACATTACCTTGATCATCGGAAGCATCATCTGTTGCATGATTTTTCTATATTCAGGACCTGAGGTCGCCTCAACGACTCCTTTCCCGTAGTTGATCATCTCCTCAACGTTCATCCAACCTCTCCCCGATGGCTATCCCATCGCTCCGGATAAAGTCTGATTTATAAGTGTTTCCAGCTTACCCAGGGCATCGTTCGGATCAATGGCGGTCTCTTTTACACTTAGGACCAAGACCAACAGATAATGAGAGTAAAAAGCGGAGGCCAACACCTGGTTATCAACCTCGCTCCGTATCCTCCCTTGATTTTTTGCTTCCTGAATCAAATGGCCGGTTTTTTCAATCAGCCTAAACGTTTGAGCGTTAAACTTCCTGGCCCAGTCCCCTTCAATAAAGAGACTGTGCTTGACCAGGATCTTCGACAGCGCGGGCCGGGCCGCGTAATACTTAAAGAACTCCCCGGCCACAAAGAGAAACTGTTTTTGCAGCGTTTCATTTTGGGGAATGCTGTTCAGGGCCTTTTCCTGAACCGCTTCAATATCGGCAAAGAGGGCGGCGGCCAGCAGAGCGGCTTTGTTTTCAAAATGCTTGAAGATCGCCCCGGGGCTGATTCCGGCCTTGTCCGCAACCTTCCTCAGGGTGGTCTTTTCAAAACCCAGCTCCTCGAACATCTCCTTGGCAATCTCGAGAATCAAGACATACGTTTCAGCTTTTTGCTTTGCCCGCCTTCCGATGCTTGGTCCCAGCCTGATCGTGCTCACTTCCGCCATCCTTTCAGTGAACGTATTTACTTAGTAAACATGTTCACCTAAAAAGTCAAGGACTTCCCTCCCAAACCGCTCCATCTCCCGTCCGGAACATGTCCGACCAGATGGAGAGGAGGAGTTTGGCCAAGAATTGAAACGCCTTAGGATATCTCGAACAACAGGTCCGGGACGGCTCCTGGGCTCGGAGAGACCGAGACCGACCGGATTCAGGTCTCCGGGTCTACCCTCAAGGTCCCGACCTCCCGGGCGTACTCCAGGAAGGCCTGGGCGTCGATGAAACCGGTGTCGTAGCGAAAGCGGGAAGCCTTTTTAAGGACC
>JAKSCY010000437.1 GCA_022360355.1 Chlorobiales bacterium | reverse complement strand
TGACCTTCTTCATGCTGACCACCAAGTTCCGGCCTCCCGAAACAGTGCAGATCGATCTTCCCTCCTCCCATGCAGAGCAGACAGTGCCCGAGTCGGATATCCTCACCGTCAGTGTCAGCGCTGATAACCGTTACTTCATGGGCGTATCATCTCAGCACTCACGAGAAAAGATATTCGAGCGGGTCATCCGGCCAAGACTCGAAGCCGCCGGCATGAGCGGGCCGGCAGTGAGCGATTCCCTGCAGCAGTTCAGGCTTGCCGAAAGTTTCAGTGTCAGAAAAAACGAGCTGAACCACTTCGTAACCGCAGCACGCTATGCCAACCAGAGAGTGCGCCCGGTTGTAAAAGCCGATACCGAAGCCGACTTTGAAGCAGTCAACCACGTACTGAAACTGTTCAAAGAATCCAATATTCTCACCTTCAATCTCGTAACCGTTCTCGAAAAGGAGGTTCGTTGAAATGGGATTGGTTGATTCACCCAACGGAGAACAAAGAGGGCGGAAGGCAAAGCGCAAAAGGAAGCGTTTAGGGTTCCACATCGACATGACGCCGATGGTAGACGTCGCGTTTCTGCTGCTGACCTTCTTCATGCTGACCACCACCTTCGGCAAGGCCAACACCATGGAGATCAACATCCCGCCCGAGAACTCCGAAGTCAAGATAGCCGAAACCAACGTCATGACCTTTCGTATCGTTGAAGACGGTTATGCATACTGGTCGATAGGTGAAGGGCTGCCAAAGAAAATAGAGTTGTACGAAGCAAGTGATGCCATGAGCCTGGGAGGAGACGTTCGCCGGATGCTGTTGCAGCAGACCCAAGCCAACAGCAAGCTTGTGATCGTGGTAAAAATCAGCGACAAGGCCAAATACAAGTATCTCGTCGATCTGATAGACGAGTTCAATTTGATGAAGATCGACCGTTTCAGCCTGGATGATTTCACCGAAGCCGATGCCGATGCGATAGGTATGCTGGCATCAGCAGTGACGGAGATCCCCGAGCAGAACTGACAGGTTGCGGAAGTAAACAAGGAGTGTGAAAAAGTGTCGTCTCAGATAGACAAATTGCATGAAAGTGCCGCCGACAAGGCCAGGAGGTGGTCGTTCGGTGAGGACTTTCTCGACACGGAAATCATCCGGGGCATTGGTTACGGTAACCTTGTTCTGCGCAAGCAGAGCCATCTGTATCTTGGACATGGTGTGGTTGCAGCGGTTGCTGT
>JAKSCY010000143.1 GCA_022360355.1 Chlorobiales bacterium | reverse complement strand
GATACCGGCCATCTCACCGGGATCATATGTCACGTAGGAACTGAACTTATCTGCCCATTCGATTCTTTTGATCAATGCTTCTCCGCCGTCCCATTCATCTCTTGTATCCCCGTATCCGGCTGGAGAACCTGCATTGAACGGCCGCTGACCCAGGGTTACCAGAGAAGTAAACAGTCCCATTCTATTGCCTGAACGTTTACCACAGGCGCGGCATGATGAAATAACAAACTCACGGGGTGTTTTAAATTTCCTCTGTTCCTTAAGCCAACTGAGCGGATGGTCGATCAAGTGTGTGACGACTGTGGGGATGTCACCCCCTGACGCAAGCCAGGTATCTGATATATCTTTTACCAATTTCTCATGCGGATGATCTGCAATAAAATGCCTGGCCAGTTTAAAGCTGACAAATCTTGCTGTTGACGGATGGACCGCAATATCCTGTAGTATGTGCTTCCCCTGTTCAACCCCTGTTTGAGAATAGGTTTTCCCCATCACCATTTTGTGCCCCGGCTGGTGTAATGCATTTCTGAATTTAAATCCCGGAAATTCTCCCCTGCCCGGGGTGCCGACACTCCAACCGGTAATTGCCAGGGCAAGTTGCCCCACGTCCTTTTGCGTATATCCGCCATCTACTCCCAGTGTGTGAAGCTCCAATATCTCTCTGGCCAGATTTTCGTTAATGCCGCGATGTTTCTTTCTTTTTCCCAACCATGAATCCGGGCCTGCCGACTGCTCATTATTCAGGTAAGTAATCATTGCCGGATGGGATTCTACCGCAATCAGCAGATCTGCAAAACTTCCGGACAGCCTTGGCGCGATAGCCTCCCGCTCAAGTGTCGGTGCCAGGGCCTGCATTTTCAAATTGTTGCTGCTGACGCTGAAATGGTTGGAGAAAAAATCCAGCAGACGAGCCTGGAAAGACAGTTCCGTCTTTATTGCATGGACAACTGTATCAACAGCCGTGAGTATCGATTTATTGACAATCCTTTTTCTGCCTGTCATGGTCGACGTTGTCTCTTTACCCGCTTTTTTTTGGTTTTTCTTCTCCTGGTAAAACGTTGAGAGTTCCTGAATTGCTTTTTCGGATGTCCATGAATCGTTCTCATATTGAAGTGGTTTTAGCTGGTCCGCAAGCCACTGTTTCGGTGAAGTTAAGCTCTTTTTTGGATCATCCAGTGT
>JAKSCY010000553.1 GCA_022360355.1 Chlorobiales bacterium | reverse complement strand
CCGCCCGAAGTCACCGGAGGAAGGTCGAACTTCGGGCAGTATCGACTTCGGAATATTGAGCATGGAAAGCATGTGATCGGACCATTGGCCTTCGCGAATGTTAAAAAGCATGGTACGCGACGCGTTCGTCACATCCGTGGCATGAACCTCGCCGTCGGTGAGATTCCATAAAAGCCAGCTATCGACGGTCCCAAAGGCAAGACGACCCGCCTCGGCCTTCTTTCGTGCCTCGATCAGATCTTCCATCATGCTCAGCAGCGCTTTGCGGTTGTCTTTCAAATCCGCGTTCGCCTGGCTGACAGCCGTGTGGGCCAGCCCCATCGCCCCCTGCAAGTTCGCAAACTCACTCAAAAACCGCAGGATGGACTCCAGCGTTTTCCGCTCCACGATGGACACGTCGGCCAGCGCGCCCAGATACTCCTCGTGCGGGAAGCCGCACTCCGTGGCCTGCTTCCGAAAGAAGTCTATGTCCGGCGGATCGAGCAGGAACTGGCCGACAAACAGGTTCGCGACGTGCTTCCCATTAACAACGATCGGTGACGCCGCGTCTGTCAGGCCGTTCTTGCACGTATACACGGAGAACTGCTCGCCCTCGCGGATCCGATTCGCCAGGATCGTGTCACTCTCGATGCAGCGACGCCTCGTCTCGGGATTCTGGCGATGAAATATCGTGCAAATCCGCTGCCACCGCGCCCCGACCAACACCTCCCCCTTGAGGTCGATGATGGCCGCGGCGATTCCGATGGACTCGCAGTAGCTTTCCAGCAGGTCCTGTAGTTTCCTCATCTCCGCACGCACGTTGTGCTCGGCAGACGAACCGTCGACCGCGTCACGCCGACTCGCATCGGGCGGACTCGCGAGATCTTGCGGAACGCCCTCCGTGTTCCCGAACGCCGGATCCCGACCGAGATCCGAAAGCAACTCATTCACCTGGGCTTTCAACTCCAGGATCCGGCATTCGCGGCCCGTCATGGCTGCGTTGTGCCGCGCGAGTTCCGTGAGCGATTGCTTCAAGTGCTCCTGGAAATGCTGCCGCTCGGAAATCTCGATCTTCAACTCGGCGTTGGCGCTGGCCAGCTCTGCCGTCCGTTCCCGGACGAGCGCTTCGAGATTGTCCCGGTGCTGCGCCAACTCCCGCTCGGCCTCCTTGCGCACGAGCGCCTCTTCCTCCAGAAGTCGGATCTTCTGGCGGATGGAATCGCGCAATACCGCGAAGTTGGCCGATAGACTGCCGAGTTCATCCTGGCGGCCGGTGTCGATTTCATAGTCCAGGTTTCCGCCTGCGATGATCGCGAATACGCGCGTCAGACCGTTGATGGGATTGGCAATGCTGTTGGCGACCAAGTAGGAAGCCGCGAATCCGATAACGATGAAGATCGCCACCAGGGCCAGCGCGCGCGTCGCCATCCTCCGCATCTCGTCCCCGATGCTCTGGACGCTCAGTCCAATTTGGACCGCCCCGATCAACTCGCCGTATTCATCGGTGGCAGGCGCCCGGAAGTGCATCACCGGCAGGCTCCGGTCCGTGCCCGCCATGATCTGCTTGATTTCGATCGCGGCCGGAGGCCCCGTGACCTCGCCCAGGACGGCATCGTCCACCGGTATTACGGTCTTGCCGGCGATGCGTGT
>JAKSCY010000682.1 GCA_022360355.1 Chlorobiales bacterium | reverse complement strand
GGGAACGAAAACAATGAACAAGATGAGGAGCACATTAGCGTCGATACTCTTTGGCTCAATACCCTGAAACAGAAAGTAGATCGCCTTTTCTTCCGGTATGAGGGCGATCGCCGCGTGCTCGAAATGAGAACCTACCGGCGCAGTGAGGGGAAGGTGGGGCAGCACTGGCTCATGGGCTTGACCGCGCGGATTAGGAATGAAGTGAAGATAGATGTTCAGCGAGATGAGAGAGGCCATGCCACCTCCTCGATCTTGCACGATCTGGAATCGGGCAAAGTATTGAAGCTTGATGCAGGAGGGACCTTTGTCGTAGAGAGACTTGACGGCACGCATACTTTCTACGATATATATATGGATTTCATTGACAAAATCTCGCTCACCCGTCCTGAACATCTGGCCATGATCTTCACCGCCTTGGAGAGCGCCGGGATGCTCGAACGTCACGACCGGGAGGCGAAGAAGCTCGGCATACTGGGAAGATTGTCGGATATCGTCAACAAGTTGACCTTCCGTAGTCTCAATATTCCCCATACGGATCGCGTTGTGGATGACTTGTATGAGCGGGTGAAATGGTTGTTCAATCCCTTTGTGACTGCGCTCATCCTGCTGTTTGCTCTATCGGGATTCATTCCGCTGTTCAACGAGATTTCCGCACTGCACGAGTTGATTTCCAAACCGGCTCTTGTGCTGCACGCAAACCCATTTCTCATCTTCGAACTGTATATATTGATGACACTGGTGGCGATCATGCACGAGTTCTCCCACGCGCTTACGTGTAGGCATTTCGGCGGAAGCGTGCACAGGATCGGGATTATGTTCTATTTGGCCATGATCATTTTCTTCGCCGACGTGTCCGCTGCCTGGGGATTTCGGAACAAGTGGAAGAGAATAGCAGTGGCCTTGGCAGGCCCCATACTCAACCTTGTCATCATGTCGGTAAGTTTTTGGATGTGGTATTTCCAAAAGGCTTATGTACAGCCCGAGCATTCCATCTGGTTCCTCATGGGTTTCTTCTGCCTCTACTCAACGGTGCTCAACTTTGTTCCTTTCATTAAGATGGACGGCTATTACATGCTCTCGGATCTGACCGGCATATCCACGCTTCGAGAGAAATCGTTCGCGTATTTGGGGCAGAAGCTCTATGGCGTATTTGGAATGGAACTCAACGGTGAGAAGATCAGACCAACTAGAAAAGAGAAGTGGGTTTTTTGGAGCTACGGTGTCGCCGGCGTAGCATTTACCGCGCTCTTTTTTGCATTTCCGTTCGTGGAATTCATCCACTACATATCAGCCGAACATCCATCCAGAGGCATGCTCATATTCTTCGGAGTCATAGTGGCCCTCACCTTGTACAATGCCGCTTACAGATCCTACCAAATGGTGCATTCCCGTCTCTACCGGGAGATTGTCATCGAATGATACGGGAGCTGCTGCGATCAGCTCTTAAACCGGATGACCGTCGGATTCATTGCTCCGAGGGCTGGATAATGAATCTCGAAATCGAGGCTGTGGCAACCGGATTCATGGCCGCCAAGCCCACCAACGCCGTGTTCCGCAATAGCTTTGGACCGCAAACGATTGTCAGTGGGCGGATCCATGACAAAGGGAACTTCGCAATCGAACTCCGATCGCGAGATTTGTCACCAACGTAATGAGCGCATCTTCGTAGTCGAGAATATAGTGCCGTTCAACGAGCAGTGACAAAGAACCCAAAAGCCTGGAGGGGATATCGCTGCGTGTTCTGGGACGCTCGCAGAATTCGAGAAGCTCAAGCTCGCCGGGAGAAGGAAGGTATACGGCCTCTACTGCGCACGTCCTGGTGTCATGAATCGCCTTCGTTTCTCCTTCCACGGTGAATATCCTCAGCATCGGTCTTCGGCTTGCTTGTTCCCACAAAGCGCTCCAACGTTTCAGTTCCTTGAGCATGGAGTCCGAGAGATCATGGTTCTCAAGGAAGGCAGACTCGTAGTCGCCGGTGAATTGATACGTGAGTTGATCCAGGTCGTCATGCCCGAAGAAGATCAATTCCTGTTCCGGCCGTGGTCTCACGTTTGTGATTCCGTATTCCTG
>JAKSCY010000334.1 GCA_022360355.1 Chlorobiales bacterium | reverse complement strand
CGCTCCTCTCTCTGGCTGCCTCCGATGATCTCACCAATACCCGGACAGAGCAGGTCAACGCATCGAACTGTTTCATTGTCATCGTTCATGCGCATATAAAATGCTTTGATGTCCTTGGGATAATCGGTAACGAAAACAGGCCGCCCGAGAATCTCCTCCGATAACAGCTTCTCATGTTCGGAAAAGAGGCCTTCTTCCGCTGAGGGTTGAAACTCGAATTTGTCCGAATGAGGTGTCAGCAGTTCAAGCGCTTCGTGAAACGTCACACGTCCAAAATCATTATCCATCAACGTACGATATCGGTTTTCAAGTTCCGGTTCGTAGAAACGTGTGAGCAGCTTTATTTCCGGTTGGCAGGTTTCCCATACATGCCGGGTGATGTACTTGATGAAATCTTCGGCCAGTTCCAAAAGATCGTCAAAATCGTAAAATGCCATTTCCGGTTCAATCATCCAGAACTCAGAAACATGGCGGGACGTATTTGAGTTTTCCGCACGAAACGTCGGCCCAAAAGTATAAATCTCCCCAAAGCACTGTGCAAAAGTCTCACCTTCCAGTTGTCCACTGACCGTAAGAAATGCTGATTTTCCGAAGAAATCCTTTGAAGCCTCATACTTGTTTTCCGCGGTGATCTTGTCCATGTCCCAAGTTGTAATACGGAACATTTCCCCAGCCCCTTCAGCATCACTGGAAGTGATTACAGGTGTGTGGACATATACAAACCCTCGTTCCTGATAAAAATTGTGTACCGCGAAGGCCAACTCGTTCCGCATGCGAAATACCGCCAGGAACGTATTGGTTTTCGCTCGCAGATGAGGAACGGTGCGCAGGTATTCCATCGTGTGCTTTTTCTTCTGAATAGGAAATTTTTCATCAGCCGGACCAACTATTTCAATAGAGTCTGCCTGTAGTTCAGCAGACTGCCCTTTTCCAGGCGACTCCGCAACAGTTCCGGTAATCCTCATGCACGAACCAGTAAGGAGCCTGGATTTGGAATACTCATCCAACTTGTCACTATCGATAACAACCTGAAGTGAATTGAGCGAAGAACCGTCATTCAGTTCGACGAAACTGACGTTCTTGCCACTTCTTGCGGTCTTGGCCCAACCCCAGATAACCACCTTTTCTCCAAATGGCGGCGTTTCCAGGATCAATTTTATTTTAGTCCGTTCCTTATGAATCATTGTTCTCTCTTCCGCTTAATCTCTGTTAATGCATTAAGAGAGCATAGTAATTAAAAAAAAGAATTTTCGAAAGTCCTGTACGTCTCGGTGATTGCAACTTCGACAGATTCTGAGGGTATAACCGGCAATGCGGTTCTATATCAGGAGTACGGATCCATAACAACTGCATTGTTTTCGAAATCAAACGTCACACAAAAATCTTTCAAGAACTCTACACCCAATATGGTGATCTGCGGAATTTTGCTTGATTTAAAATAGAGCACTTCAACATTTTTTTTGTGTACCTTACCTACCTGGATTTCACGAGCTTTGGTGTAACGAGCCTGCCCAAGATAACCAAATATCTCAATGCTCGTTCTTTTCATGCTCATATGGGGAGATAGTTTCAATTCGCGTGGACTGATGGTGGTTATAACTGATCCTGGATAACCAAGATCAATAAAAGCAAATGTTTCCTTGCCATTCAGGCTGATTTCAATGGCAAAAATATGTTGATTCAAGTTCCACGGATTCGAAGAGGTTATTGGAATAGCATTTCTTTCAACTGGATAAACATTGCCTCCTTCGGTAGCCTTGGAAAATTTGGAGAAATATATGCATTTCTCTCTGAAATTAAGTGTGGTTTTCAACTCTTTCATTGAGCTGTAGCCAATTACAC
Source organism: Chlorobiales bacterium (assembly GCA_022360355.1). Classification (GTDB taxonomy): domain Bacteria; phylum Bacteroidota; class Chlorobiia; order Chlorobiales; family Chlorobiaceae; genus Prosthecochloris. Next base: position 379 of record JAKSCY010000334.1, on the reverse strand, counting down.
CACTTATTTTGGATTTAATTCTACGGGACAGTGTGGTGATCATCGAAGAATGCCTGACCACTGCGTTGGAGAGTTCCAGTTCACCAATCAATAACGATTCCAGCTTACCGAGTTCCGCATCATGTCCTTTGTTGTATGCAGCGACATAGGTTATCTTCTGTTGAGGCTTGAATTTGAGTTTTCCTGCAAGGGGTGAACCAATGATCGTGTGTCCGCAGCCATTGTCGACAAGAAACAGGTGTTCGTCACCCAGGATTGTAACTCTGGTATAAACTCTGTTATTGATCTCAATGAGTGGAGCTGACCAGATGCTATCCTCTGCCTCTTCTTTCTCATCACCCTGTGCAAACGGACTGCTGGATATACAGACTGCAAAGAT
>JAKSCY010000601.1 GCA_022360355.1 Chlorobiales bacterium | reverse complement strand
TGCTTTCCGCTTTGGAAAATCTCAGACCTTCAGGCCGTCTGGTCATCAATGCTATCCGCAAGGAGTCTATTGATGCGGATGTGCTTTCTGGTCTCGATTATGCGAAGCATCTCTGGATGGAGAAGGAGATGAAAAGCGTTGCGAATGTCACTTCAGCCGACGTGCGTGAGTTTCTGGGCATAGCTGAAAAGATGGAGATGAAGCCGGAAGTGCAGCTTTATCTTTTCGATGAAGCCAACAAAGCCCTCATGGACATCAAGCAGCGGAGGATCAGGGGGGCGAAGGTTTTGCAGGTTACCTGATGCGGCATCCATCATGCAAAGGCAAGGAACAAAAGTCAAAAGGTAAAGGTAAAAAGTCAAAAATAGAACCCTAGGGGCACATTCCCTGTGAATTATTGAGCATCTATTTTACAGGGCAAGCCCGAAGATGATGCTGCTTTAAATGAGCAGCAGCAGGCTCAGTGCCATAACAGCCATGCCGATGACGAGCCCGGATATGGCCAAATGGTGCTCTCCGTATTCCTCGGCTGTAGGCAGAAGTTCATCGAGGGAGATATAGACCATGATCCCCGCTACTCCGGCAAGCACAAGACTGAAAACCAGAGGAGTCAGGAAGGGTTTTAGCAGGAGATACCCGATAATAGCTCCTAAAGGTTCGGCAAGTCCTGAAAGAAATGAATAGCTGAAGGCTTTTTTCCTGCTTTTAGTGGCAAAGTACACCGGTACGGCAACTGCCATGCCTTCAGGGATATTGTGCAGCGCTATCGTGGCTGCAATGACGATGCCGAGATTCTGGTCGGAAAGTGCGCTGAAAAATACCGCGAGGCCCTCAGGAAAATTGTGAATTGCTATGGCAATAGCTGTGAAAATACCCATTCGATAGAGCTTGCTCTCGTCAGGCTGATCGCTTTCGATAGTACCGACAAGCGACACTTCATGCGGGTTCCCAAAATGTGGCATTAACTGGTCGATAATCCAGATCAGGCAGATTCCTCCAAAAAACGCAGCGGTTGTGATCCAGGCCGCTCTGCTTTCTGACAGTTCTTCGAGAATCGAAGCCTGCGCTTCAGGCAGTATCTCCGCGAAGGAAACGTACAGCATGATTCCTGCCGAAAAACCGAGAGCGAACGTCAGGAACCTTTTGTTGGTGTGATGGACAGTCAAGGCAAGAATGCTGCCTATGCCCGTTGAGAGACCGGCAAGCAGTGTTAATGTCAACGCGGGAATCATGTCGGGAGAGATCATGATACGGGATGGCTTTAAGTTATTGAGGGATGTGCCTTTCAGTTCACCTGCGTTAACCGGCTGTTTTTTCTTCGATTGTTTTTATAAGAGTCTCAACGTCCGGTATTTTGTCGATTTCTTCCTTTGAAAGAAGAACTTCAAGCGTGTTGTTTTGCTGCAAAACAACCGGATAATTGAATTCCATGCTGTACTTTTTTTTGAACTCGTCGCGGTGGAGAAACTCCATCTCGGTAGCCGATTTTTCCCTGAACTCTTTCCATATTTTCTTTTCGGCAAACGTGTCGTGGGTAAGGCTGCAGAGTCCGCACTGGTAAGTCTCGGGGCTGAAGAGTTTATGCCCTATATCGAAAAGGCCGCTGACAGGTCCGCTGTCAGCGTTATAGACAAAGATAAGTTTCATGTTCCTGGTATCTGGTTGATCGACGTGAAAATGCGCGAAACTCAGACTCTGTAACTCTAACGATTATTTGACCGATCAGGTTCCAGCAAGAGACAAGTTAATCGAGGCAATCATAAATTTTTTCGAGGCTGTCACATACCTCATACAGCCTGTCGTGGCCGGGTCTGACGAGACCTCGTTCGGCAAGTATGTCGAAAAAACGCAGAAGCGG
>JAKSCY010000209.1 GCA_022360355.1 Chlorobiales bacterium | reverse complement strand
GTTTTGGACTGGACCAGGCGGATCATGTTGTCGTAGTAGAGAGCCAACTCCTGGGCCTGCCGGGACCGATTGACGACCTGGCCGATAAAACGGATCTTCTCCGGAACGGTGGTCTTGCCGGTCAGGGTGACCACGGGCACATTGATGCTCTCCATCTGCTCCACGATGGAACCCGGGGTATGGATGACCAGGTCGGGCTTGAGCTCCAGGACCATCTCCTTGTTCAGCTCCTTGAGGTCGCCGACCAGGGGCATGGTCTTAAGCCACTCGGGGAAGAGGGCGTTGAAGCCCATGTCCTTCCTGGCGTAGGTGCTCACCCCCACCACCAGGTCCCGGCCCCCCACGGCGCAGACCATGTTCAAGGCCCAGGGGAAGGGGACGATGACCCTTCGAACCTGGGCCGGGATGGCGACCGACCGTCCGGACTGGTCGATGATGGTCCTTTGGGCTTCTGCGGCCGAAACCGACCACGAGTTGAACAGGAGCAGTAGCGATACCAGGACGAAAAACACTTTGATCAGGGGACGATTCATGAACCGGTACTCCTCTTTTGGCGCTCCGAAGGTACGGATCGGGATGTTGGATCAAATATATGTCAAAAATGGCATACATGTAAATCGAGCCGTTGTCAATTATCCGGCGGATCGGGAGACGGTTCCTTCGGAAGACGATTACGATCCTTGACCGGAATGAGGCGTAGGGTTCACATTCTGACCCTGGCGATTTAAGTAGGCGATATAATCTGATCGACCCGCCCTGCGGCCTGGATGGTGTCATGGGTGTGACCATGACACCACTTATTTATTTGAAATAAATACATGCTACTTAAGATGATCAGATTTATTGAGTCAGGTTGCCCCGTCGCCCTTGGGCTTTTTGCAATGACATTATATGAATATTTATAATTATGTATGGGATGTTAAGGCGTCGTGTTCGATGCCGATAAAGAGATGTGTTTCAACGAGAGCTATTGCTCCGTTTTCAGGTAGGCCAAAAGGGGAATACCCAGGAGGGTCACGGCCCCGCCGGCGGCCAGGGCCAGGTCAAAGAAACCGAGGTCGGCCAGGTAGCCGATTCCGATGGGGACCAGTCCGGCCCCGGTGAAGGCGGCCAGGGCCACGGTCAGGGAGATGGTCAGAGCCCGGGTCTCCGGCGGCCCTTGCCGGGCCAGCCGGGCCAGGGTGGGAGGGAAAAGGCCGGCCCCGGCCGCCGACTGGACGAGGACCATGGCCACGGCCAGGCTATCCGGGCCAAAGGCCAGCAAAATCAGGGCCGTGCCGGTGATGGCCAGGGAGAGAAGAATGGTCCGGCCCAAGCCCCAGCGATCGCAGAGATAGCCGGCCGAGAGGACCACCGCCAGGGCCGGCAGGCGAGAGAGGCTGACCAGGAGGTTGGCCGTGTTGAGCTCGAAGCCTCGCTGGGTGACCAGGTAGAGGGGGAGGAGGGTGTAGACCCCGACC
>JAKSCY010000200.1 GCA_022360355.1 Chlorobiales bacterium | reverse complement strand
GCGCGTGTATGGATTGGAAACATAACTTTAACCATCACCTGACGCGAAAGGAGCGGTAGCGACTGTAGCGATCCGGTGCATGGTTTTGTTATGCCATATTTACAATGGATGCCGCCCAATGTCCCGTCTCTGCAGCACCTTCTGTAAAAGGCATACCCAAATAATCACCAGCTAGAACAACTTTGTTTCGCGTATTGAATCCATTACGATACTTGAATACCGCCTTGCATCGACCTACTGGGGAACTTGGCTCTGCATTTTTCCATCGATAAACCCTCGTGAAAGCTATTTTTTCTGAAATACCAGGGATATATCGATCTATCTCTGCCAGTACCTTTTGGGAAATATGACTCTCATCTTGCTCTACCATCATTTTTCCCGCTTCACCCGATAGCATGACATGAACAAGTTCACCAGAGCCAGCTCTATCGGTCTCTTTTCGAGATTCAATCGTAAAAGCCGCAATTACTTTACGTTCAGCACGTGGCACCCAAACGCCGTATATATCATCCAACGACATTTCTCTTGATAATTTGCTTTTCAGTGCAATGGCTATATTGACGGTGCTACTATAAGTCGTATTTAACAGTTTTCTTTCCAGTGCGCTCGGAGAACGATAAATATCTTTAGATACATACGCGGGCGTTGCAAGAATTACTCTATCTGCTTCGAATCTTTGGGCAGGTGCAGCAACAGAAACCCCGTCTGGCGTTACAAGCACATTGCTGACAGGCGTATTTAGTCGAACGTCCAATTCCTTGGCCATTTGTTCAGGCAAGGAACCGATGCCATTGGCCAATGTCATTGTCTTGGCTTTGTGTGCGCCAAATGCATTGATTGCTATTGGCAATGCCTTAGATGTATCGCTTGGAGATTGAAAATAAAACGCCTCAAGCAAAGGCTCTACAAAATACTCAGTAATAGTGTTTCCATAATAACCATTACTCCATGATTCAGCCACCTCATCGTCAAATTCTATCCATGCCGAGTAATCATTGATGGGAAGTTTGTTCGTCTTCCTTAGCAACCTAAAACTACCTATCCCAAGGGATAGCCATTCGCCAAAATCGAGCAAGCCACCTGTAAAAAGAGAAAATGCATTATCATATCTGAATTTGTGGATTCTACCGTGCCGAACGATTCCTACTGATCGATTTGTTTCCAGATACTCAGACGAAATACCAAGTTCTTCTATGATGCCGGACAATATCTGGTATGCGCTCGAAAGAAATTGTGCGCCCCCATCAATGAGATATCCATTTGAGCAATCGGTGATCATCCGACCACCGACCCTTTGCGAAGCTTCAAGCACTATAACATCATGTCCATGCTTATTTAGCTCGTAAGCTGAAACAAGCCCAGCAATCCCTGCACCTACGACAATGACTTTGCTAGCACTCATCATCTT
>JAKSCY010000784.1 GCA_022360355.1 Chlorobiales bacterium | reverse complement strand
TTTCCCGAAAAGTTGTACCTCCTGCCTTTCCACAGCGCACCTTCGCCGAACTTGACAAGGTAAAACGAGTTTGCAGCAATGCCGAGGAGTACTACCTGTGAAAATACATGCAGCAGTGCTCCGGTCAGGGGCTGGCGAAAACGGCCGGCTATCAACAGCCTGCACACGAGGGCAATGAAAATCTGCAGCAAAGGCAGCCAGAAGTATACAGGAGAAAAATCAGCGTTTGCAGCGGAGACAACAACAAAACCGTAAGGAGCTATATAGACAAGAACCGTGATGAGCATAAGCAGAAGCAAACCTGAAGAATGGTAACTCAATCCTGCAAAAAGGTTTTTGGAAAATCCTTCCCATACCTCGGAAAAATTCCGGTACATCCTGCAGCTCACGGTTTCCATCCCGTTATAGCTCAGCACCTTCCCGCCATTTTTCTTTACCGCCCTGCAGAGCCAGACATCTTCGACAAGATCGCTGCTCACTGCTCCATGACCAGCGATACCCATGTACATCCTGCGTCTGAACATCATAAACTGGCCGTTTGCAAAACAGAGCGAAGGAGTCGGCGTGGCATGAACAAGCTTCAGGGGAAGATAGCAAAGAAGGATAAAATAGATCAACGGCACTATCAGCTTTTCCCAGAATGAGTTCATTTCCTGACGTGGTGTCATGGACAGCAAATCAGCCCCGCTCTCCTGCATGGCTGCGACGGATCGGGCAACGCTGTCCGGGAAATGAAAGGTGTCTGCATCGGTAAAAAGCAGGAAATCTCCCCCTGACGCCTTTCCCAACTGATCACACGCCCAGGCTTTACCGTGCCAGCCCGATGGAAGAGGTTTCCCCTGAATGACCCGGAGCAATGAACGGCTGTCCGAACGCGCCAATCTCTCCAGAATCTCCCCGGTACGGTCACTCGAACCGTCATTCAGTACGATCAGCTCATAATTATCATAATTCTGGTGCAGAAGAGAAGTAATACACCGCTCAATGTTGTGCTCTTCATTGCGGGCGGGAACAAGCACGGAAACAAGAGGAGAATTGCCTTCCGGCTTGTGTTTCGGAAGAGATGGAAGCTCCCTCATGTTCCAGAGCAAAATAGCCAGGAAGGCAAGAAGGCAAAAGAGAATTATGAGCTGATAGAAAAGCATCGATATAAGTAACAAGTGACAAGAGTTTTAAAAGATCAAGTACTCACTGTAACCTGTCAGAACGTTTCCCGCAATGGAACCCTTGCACGCAATATACCGAACGATTCTCTCATAGTTATTGCTGAATTGAGCAATAGCTTAGCATGCCGGAGATGCAAGGCATTTTTGTGCCAACACCGGGCACCTCTATTGAATACTATCAATGCATGCAGTCATAGTTAGCGACTATACTGCAACGAAAACATATTTTGACCTCCGCAAATAAAGCTTCTCCTGAATTGAGGAATAGTCTAGCATGCCGGAGATGCGAGGCACAGGGAACGCAGCTGTAGTGAACTACCGCAAGTTTCCTGCAACGAAGCAGATTCGGTATGATCGGCTATTGCTCAATTCAGGAATTAATCGATCAGCTTGCTTATATCATACTCGAAAATACCCTCTGCTCCAGCCCTTTTCAGCTCCGGGATGACCGAACGCACAACCCTTTCTTCCACGATAACTTCAAGCGCAACCCAGCTTTCGTCGGCAAGATGCGAAACAGTTGGCTGGCGAAGAGCAGGAATAATAGTGGTAATCTTCTCAAGTGAAGCCTTGGGAGCGTTCATTTTCAGGCCAACCTTGCCCTGCGCATTGATAGCGCCCTGCAAAAGCATGGCCATGTTCTCGATTTTCTCCCTTTTCCAGGGATCGCTCCATGAATCTCTGTTGGCAATCAGCTTGGTGTTCGACTCAAGCAGCACATCGACGACACGAAGCTTGTTGGCGCGAAGGGAACTTCCTGTTTCGGTAACCTCGACAATAGCATCAGCAAGTTCGGGAGGTTTTACCTCGGTTGCACCCCAACTGAACTCCACATGGGCATTGACCCCGTGTTCCCCGAGATATTTTTTGGTGATAGTGACGACCTCGGTAGCGATATGTTTACCTTCGAGATCCTTTACGGTTCTGATCTCTGAACTTTCAGGAACAGCAAGAACCCATCGAACAGGCCGCATGGAAGCTTTGGAATAAACCAGATCGGAAACCTCGACAACATCTGCGTCGGTTTCGATAATCCAGTCCTTTCCGGTCAGCCCGACATCAAACGCCCCAAGCTCAACGTAGTGAGCCATCTCCTGGGCACGAATGAGTATCGCTTCCAGTTCATCATCATCTATAGACGGAAAGTAGGAACGGCTTTTCACGGAAAAATGAAACCCTGCCTTTGCAAACAAATCCAGCGTCGAATCCTGTAAGCTTCCTTTTGGCAGACCTAATTTCAGTATCCTTTCAGTTACACTCATTGTAAGTTCCTGTGTTGTTGTTGAACAAGTTATTTAAAGGGCATCTCTATTTATTGTCATGAGCGGTTCAAGCACAAGGCGAACGGAGCACAGTACACAAAGTACATGAGGATTTCGAGCACCGCTCAACGAAGCAATTGAAGCGCGGAATAAATAAAGAGAGGCTCCCTAAAGTTGCTTCAGGGAAAATGACCCTTTTTCAAACACACCATAAGGGTACGCCCCGTTAATCCATGTCCCGAGATTGATATACTCGCTGCGTGCATTGGACAATGTTTTCTGGCCCGGTACATGACTGTGGCCGCACACAAAATAGTCAAAATCTCTCTCACCGACCATAGCATCGGCATACTGCATTAAAAAATCAGCTTCCCCATGCATATTCGATCGCCCGTGCTTCCGGCTCAGACGGGAAAACTTCCGCATAATGGCAATGGCAAAATCAGGCTGGAAGTTTGACAGCAGTGACAGATTAAACCGGTTACGGATAAGCTTGACAAAGAGTCGGTAGCGGATATCGCTCCTGTCAAGCCCGTCACCATGAGCGATGACAAACTGTTTTCCGTCGATGAGAGTTTCCTGCATGCCATACCATGTTTGCACCCCCAGTGACTTGTTGAAAAAGTCCCCGAGATAAAAATCATGGTTACCTGCATAGTAGTGCACTTGGATATCTTGCCGGACAAGTCCCTTCAGCAGGCAGAGAAAACCGTTGAAGTATTTCGGAATAACATGGCGAAACTCCATCCAGTAGTCGAGAATGTCGCCTACCATATAGAGTGAATCCCCTTCTTCGGCAATAATTCCGCAGAGCTGTTCGAAACGCTCCATCTTGACATCCTCTTCCCGACCGGATTGCAGTCCAAAGTGAATATCACTGACAAAGAAGCTTTTCGACATGCAAACGTGTGTGTGTTTGATCCCTTCCGTTCAAAGAAGGAAAACAAGAGCTATTACCGCCAGGGGAATGAAGATATTGTCAACTTCTTTCGGGCTCAGCCCCTCTACAATCGTTGCGGCAAGAGCAATGATGAGGATAGTTGAAAGATCAAATGCTTCAGGGATAATCAGCCAGACAAAAAACATTCCGGCGAGAACGCTGCCAGCAAAAAACGCAAGACTGCCTTCAACGGTCTTCTCGCTTAAAACCTTGTATTTCATTTTCCCGAGTTTCATACCAACAATAGGGGCAAGCCCGTCCCCCCAGCCGAGAACCGCCATGGCAAGTACACCCGGAAGCTGTTTGTAATATACCGTACCGCAGATAATCCCCACGATCACAAAATAAAATGTGCCTTTCAGCAATTCACGTTTGTCCCCGGTTCGCGTCATGGTCTTTATCGCCTGATCATCATCAGCGGCAAAAAAGCCTTTCTGAAGAAAGAGCAGCGCCCAGACCACATAGACGGAAACATTCAGATACTGGCTCCAGTGGCCATCGTGGAAAAGGGGAAGAAATATGATCACCGATCCAGCGCAGATATGAGTGATTTTCCGGCTTATATCCCGCGACAGATTATGCTTCGTCACAAGATAATCCATAAGGGGCGGCACGCTAAAAACATAAACGAAGGTTAGAAATGCCACAAAAACATTGTGCCAGACCACCGGCAAACCAAAGAAAGTTGTGTCGAGAGTACCCATGGACAAAACAGATAAGTGTATGAAGCCGAACTACCCGTGCATATACTTTATACCAATCATGCCCCCAGCAACCAGCAAATTGACAAGGAAGAGCAGGTTGTTTGCAACCTGGTAACGGAGAAATGAGTTATGCTCATCTACCTCGCTTTTCCCGATGGCGTTGCCGAATCCATCATCAACAGCATGCTGCATGAAGGACAGTCCCCCCTTGGGATCACGGTAAAGCATGAACTGAATGATCATGCTTATGAGAAGACATGCGATCACCATGTACATGAGTATGGTAAAATCCCAGGTAAAAGCGAACCATGCAAAGACGGCAAAAACCATGTCGATGAGGATAAAGGCCACCAGAAAAGTACGTTTTGCCCCGATCATTACCGTCAGGGACTTCAGACCGCCCTCCTCATCACCTTTTGCCGACTTGAAGTCATTCATGATAATCAATGCCATTCCCATGAAAAAATTCATGCCCGCCAGCCAGAGGACTTCCGTATGGATTTCACTAAAAAGAGCGTTGGCTGCAAGCATTGGAAGCATGCTGTATGCGATTCCTACAGCGGGAGCGGAAGTAAGTATGTTTTTTTTCAGTTTCAGCGGTGGTGCGGAATAGATATAAGCAAGAGTCAATGATATTACAATGGAGGCTGTAACGATCATACCTCTTCCACCTCCAAAATGCAATCCGAGAAACACCCCTGCACCCAATGCCAGGAGAAATACCACGACACTGTTCCATATGGCCTCTTTTTCTGTCAGGCGTCCGGAAGGAATAGGACGGCCCGGCTCGTTTACCCTGTCAAGTTCGAGATCGAAGTAATCGTTGATAGACTGGCTGAATCCCGTTCCCAGAGGACCAAACATCGCAAAAGCCAGGAAAAGAATAAGAAAATCATGAAGGGTAGGCTGCATGGCTCCGGAGGCCATAGCACCCACAGCGACAGAAGGAAAAACACTGATCCAGGTAACCGGATCGAGAATCTCGAGATGGGCTCTAACTTTATCGGTAAAACTTAGATTGGCTGTAACTGACATGGCATTCCTGGAATACACTCACGCAAGAGCATGATGTTCATAAATATCTTTATTTCAAGAAGCTAAATTTACAAATACACCTTGACATAAAAAAGAACAGTTATCATCATTCAGGGTTGCCGATAAGTGTTGCCGAAGTTGACGACAGAATACGCACCGTAACCAGATTACCCGGTTCGTGCCCGTCGCGGTCGAAGACAACAACCCGGTTTGTCCCGGTCCTGCCCATAAGCATCTGGTCAGACCGTTTGCTCTTCGTCTCTGCAAGAACTTCCACAACGTTTCCGATCTCGGCCGCATGCAGTTCTCCTGAAATTCTGTTCTGCAGTGCGATGACCTCTTCAAGACGACGCTTTTTCACCTTTTCTGAAACATCATCCGGCAGATGCTTCGCCGCATAGGTACCTGGACGTACCGAATAGTAAAACATGTAGGAGAAATCAAAACGGACTTCTTCCATCAGGCTTAACGTCTCCCGGTGATCCTCTTCGGCTTCACCGCAGAAACCGGCAATCAGATCGGTCGAGATCGTAACACCTGGAATACAGCGGCGTATCATGGATATTTTTTCAAGATACTCCTCCCTGCTGTGCCCCCTGTTCATAAGTTTCAGCATTCTTGTTGAACCTGACTGAACGGGAAGATGGATGGTGTTGCAGATATTTTCACGATCAGCAATAACACGCACGAGCGACTCTGAAATGTCCTTGGGATGCGATGTGGTAAATCTGATACGGGTACCCTCTGCCACATGGCTTACCCTGTCGAGCAGTTCGGAAAAACCGCATCCTGTATCGTCGTCGAAGTATGAATTGACATTCTGCCCGAGCAATGTTATCTCCTTGTACCCCGAAACGGCAAGACGCTCAACTTCGTCAATCACGGATTTCGCCGACCGGCTTCTCTCTTTTCCCCTGGTAAACGGCACCACACAGAACGCACACCTGTTGTTGCATCCCCGCATCACGGGAACAAAAGCGCTGATCGACCCGGTACGTACCGGTTCTACCCCGGTATAGGTTTCTTCCGGTACAAAACCGAGACTGGCTCCGCGAATCCCCTGTTCTGCATTTTCTATCAGCAACGGAAGCTGACGATAGGTATCCGGCCCGGCAAGAAAGTCGATACCATCAGACATCTCGAACATTTTTTCCCGGTAATACTGGGGAACACAGCCGATTACTCCGACAAGCAGACCCGGTCGTATTCGCCGCATTCCTTTCAGGTTATCCAGCGTGTTCATGATCTTTTCAACCGCGTTTTCCCTCACAGCGCAGGTATTGAGTATCACCAGATCGGCACTGTCCTCGGAATCCGTCATGACATACCCTTCATCCTGCAGCAGTGATGTGATAATTTCCGTGTCCGCCTGGTTCATCTGGCAGCCGAAGGTTCGTATGTGTACCTTTTTTGCCATCACGTATTGTCTCTATTGCATTTTTGTTACAGCTCCCCACACCTTGGGGTCAACGAAAAAACCCGCTTGCAAACCGTATTCGTTCTGCAAGCGGGGCGCATGAAACACTCAGGGAATGCAGGATTCTACTCACCGAAATGGAGATGCTTGTATTTTTCGATCAGCTCTTCGGCTTCTTCCTTGCACTGCCCGCAGACCGTGCCGAGCTTGGTATGCTCCTGCAACTCGTAAAAGGTTCGCGCTCCGTCAAGAATGGCTTCTTCGATCTCCGCGTCGGTCACGTTCATGCACTGACAGATTACTCTGGTTTTCTCCTTGCGGACACGGTCCTGCATGCCGTTTCGATCGAAGTAGTTGTTGATGGCG
>JAKSCY010000372.1 GCA_022360355.1 Chlorobiales bacterium | reverse complement strand
GGCGGAAATGGTGCTGATACGTTCCTGGGCCCAGGTATCGAGGGCTTGCAACTCGGCGACGTAGGAGGCGGCATTGGCCTCATAGTCCGCAGCGTTGTCGGGGTCCACCTCGGCCAGGGCCGAAGCGATGTTCTGCGTCCAGACGATTACGTTGAGGGGATTCATCCACACGTGGGGGTCGAAACCTTCGTGCTCGTGTTCGCCCTCTTCGTGGTCCTCACCCTCTTCGTGTTCATGATCCTCGCCTTCTTCATGCTCATGGTCAGCGTCCTCATCATGATCCTCGTCTTCCTCATGATGATCGGCGTCTTCTTCATGGTCGTGGTCGCCGTCCTCGTCGTGGTCATCATGATCGGCGTCTTCGTCATGGTGATGCTCATGACCACCTTCCAGGGCGTTCACATTCTCCGAGGCAGCCACGACCTTGCCGGGATCATCCAGGCCCTCGACGAGCTCGACCAGGGATTCTTCCAAGCCGAAGCCGTTGAGAATGATGAGCTGGGCCTCTTCCATCGTGCTGAGGTCGGCCGGGCTGGGCTCAAAGCTGTGGGGGTCGCTGCCGGGGTCGATTAGGGTGGTCAGATCGACGTGGTCGCCAGCAACCTGGGCAACCACGTCACCAACGATGCCGGTGCTGGCGACCACGCTGGGGCGCCCTGCGTCGGTGACAGACGGGGAACAAGCCACCAATAGAGCGATCGCAAGGGCAACGACGAATAGGTTTAGCGAATTGCGTGACATTTTTTCTCCATATTTGAAAATGAAAATCGTTTTCATTTTAGCGGGAAAAAGAAAAAGCGTCAACTAGGCCGCTTCACGCGCATGGCACTGCGCGCACAGCCCTTCAAATTGCAGCGAGTGCGAATCGATCCTGAAACCGCTCTCCGCCTCCAGCGCCGTAACCAAGCCGCTCAGGTCATCCCCTTCAAAGTACACCACCCTGCCGCAGGCCGTGCAACTCAGCAAGTGCTGGTGTCCGCTGAACTCGGCCAAATAGCCGTGCGAGCCGTCCGGCAGATGCAGGCATTGCACCAGCTCCAACTCCTCCAGCTTCTCCAGCGCGCGATAGACCGTCACCAGGCCGATCTTCGGCTGCCTGCGTTTAGCCTGCGCGTGGATCTCCTGCGGCCGCAGCGCATTGGAAGCTCCCGCCACGATCTCCACCACGGCGCGGCGCGCTGCTGTGGGCCGATAGCCTGCGGCTCGCAGCGCCTCCAGCCACTCCTCCGCGATGGCCTGCGGCGCGCGGACTGCAACCAAGCGTGAATCAACCATGCACTCTCCTTATCGTGAAAATGATACCAAGCCCTTCAGGCATCCCAGCCGAATTCGCCGATCAGCGGCACGAAGGCCACCGGCGAGAAATCCTCACGGGCACAGCTCTCCCCCTCCCGCCGCCAGCGCTGCAGCACCTGCTGCCCCGCTCGGCCCACCGGCATCACCAGCACCGCCTCGGGACCCAACTGCTCCAGCAGCGGTTCGGGCACGCTGGGCGCCGCCGCCGTGGCCATGATGGCATCGTAGGGCGCTGCCTCCGGCCAGCCGCGGCTGCCATCGCCCACGTGCAGGCGCACGTTGTCCAGCCCCAAGTCATCCAATGCCTTTTGGGCTTTCT
>JAKSCY010000301.1 GCA_022360355.1 Chlorobiales bacterium | reverse complement strand
GGATCGCTGATAGCCGTCGAACTGGTTTTTTTCGTACAGTTGGCTCGAATAGCTACAAGGCAAAGAATTTGTCCTCTTGAGGTTTCGGCGCCGTTGCAACTGGAGCCGGAAAATGACTATACCGAGTATTTCGGTGTTCCGGTGCAACAGACCAGGCTTCCGACAATTATTTTCAGCGGTGCCGATGCACAGCAGCCTTTCCTGACGGCGAACGAGAAAATGTGGGAGTTTTTCGAGCCGGGATTGAAGAAACGTCTTTCGGAGCTGGAAGAATCAGCGACAATTGCCGAACGGGTGCATGCGGTGCTCCTGGAACTTCTTCCGGGGGATACGCCTTCGATAGATGCAGTGTCGAGCAAGCTTTTTGTCAGCCCGAGAACCCTGCAGCGAAGGCTTAAACAGGAGGGTAAAAGCTTCCAGAACCTCTTGCACAAAACCAGGGAGGCCCTTGCGAAGCACTACCTGAAAACGTCAAGCCTTTCGGCTGCGGAAATTTCCTTCCTCCTTGGGTTCGAGGAACCGAATTCGTTTTTCAGGGCTTGTCATGTCTGGACAGGAAAGACGCCTGAACAGTTGCGCAGAGCAATGCAGAATGGCTATTGATTTTGTAGGAGGTAGATAGTTTATTGTGTGTATGGGAAGTGTCCTTATGCCGTGCTTATATCGATAAAATGGAGATTGTTTATGCGTCATGCCGCTGTTTTTTTGTCTTTTCTGATACTGATTTTCATCTCGGGATGCCAGGGAAAATATACCAAACCCGACGTTCCTCCTGCCGTTCGAAAGCCTTCGGAAAATATTACCTATGCCGGGTCGATTCCCTGTGCCGACTGCCGGTTGCAGAAGCTTACGGTGACACTGTTTAAAAACAAGACATTTCGCCTGAAACGTGTTTCCATAGGGGTGCAGGGCGGTGGGAATAAAATAGAGTACGATCTTGGCCGGTGGTACAGGAAAGGTGGCCGTCTGGTATTGGACAACGGTAAAAAGTGGCCGCTGCAGTTTAGGTATGTTTCGGGAAAAGAGATACGGATGCTGGATCAGAGAGGTAACGATATTGTTTCAAAACTGGATTACAGCCTGAGAAAGGCGTCCTTTGTGGATATGCTCTCCGGACCTCTGACCATGAAGGGGATGTTTCTCTATATGGCAGATGCCTATACTTTCAGGGAGTGTCGTACCGGAAAAAAATACCCGCTGGTGTTCGAGAGGCCTGATGCATCTGTTGAAAGACAGTATCTTTCATTGCGCCCAGGTGCGGGTAAACCTGTGCTTGCAACCCTCAGGGGAAGGTTTGTTATGCGAAGACCGGAGAAAGGTGCAGCACCGCGCGAGCATATTATCGTTCAGAAGTTCAAGCGTTTCTGGCCTGGAGGTACCTGCAAGAATTCCGGCAGTCCTGCTGTAACGCTGGCAGGAACCTATTGGCGCGTGATATCTATCGCAGGGGGCACCGCTGTGTTGAATAAAAGTGGAAAAGTGCCGAATCTCGTTCTGTCGTCGTATGACGACAGCATTAAAGGCTTTACCGGGTGTAACAGCCTGATGGGATCATATGCAAAAGGGTCGGCAGCACTGTCGTTCTCAAAGCTGGCGACAACACGCATGGCCTGTCCCGGCAAGTCAGGCAAGACTGAACAGCAATTTCTCACAGCCCTGAAACAGGTTTCCGGATGGAAGATTACCGGAAAAACCCTTGAGCTGTTTGATAAAAGGAATCGCCTGCTGATGCGCCTGAAAGCAGGATAGATAGGTGCAAACCATGACGGAGGGGACGATAAAACTTGTGCCGGCGGTTTTAAGTTCAAATCGATTTTGTATATTGGAGATTATGAACGGAATGACTCTACATAGCCTTTTGCTAAGCAGTCTGCTATTATTGCAGGAAGACTGTTGTGGGAAGGGTGCGTTGTAAGAGAGTTCCTGAAAAGAGATACCGGCAACAAAATTATAGCCACCTGCCTCACAAGGGCTGGTGGCTTTTTTGCTTTATGGACAATAAAGAGGAGAAAAAATGGCAAGTATGAACTGCGGGAAGTATGCTGCATACCCGGCGGTGGATATATCGGGCAGAACATGGCCTGATAAGAGAATTACAAAAGCGCCCCACTGGTGCAGCATTGATTTGAGAGACGGTAACCAGGCGCTTCCTGTTCCAATGAGTGTTGAGGAAAAGGTTGAGATGTTCAGGTTGCTTGTCGATATCGGGTTTAAAGAGATAGAAGTCGGTTTCCCGTCAGCTGCTGCAGTTGAATTCCAGTTTGTCAGGAGGCTGATTGAAGAGGACCTCATTCCCGACGATGTAACGATACAGGTGCTGACACAGGCAAGAGAGCATCTGATTCGCAAAACGTTCAATGCTCTTGAGGGGGTCAACAGCGCCATTGTTCATCTCTATAATTCAACCTCCACCGTGCAGCGGGATGTTGTCTTCAGGATGGGCCGTGAAGAAATAAAGAACATTGCTGTCAGAGGAACCAGGCTTGTTCGGGAACTCAAGGATGCTTCAGGCAACAAGAAGATTCGTTTTCAGTACAGCCCGGAAAGCTTTACGGGCACCGAGCTTGATTATGCGCTCGAAGTGTCTCATGCGGTTATGGATGAGTGGGGAGTGTCGGAAGACAATAAGGTTATTATTAATCTGCCTTCGACTGTTGAAATGTCGACGCCCAATATTTTTGCGGATCGTATCGAGTGGTTTTGCAGAAACATCCGAAACAGAAATGAGGTGATTTTGAGTGTGCATACGCACAATGATCGCGGGACAGGTGTGGCTACTGCGGAACTGGCCGTTATGGCGGGTGCCGATCGTGTGGAAGGTGCGCTTTTCGGCAACGGCGAGAGAAGCGGAAACCTTGATATCGTCACCATGGCGCTGAACCTCTGTTCGCAGGGGGTAGATCCCGAGCTGGATTTTTCAGATCTCCCCCATATCCGTGAGGTTTATTGCAAAAGCACGCGAATGAGCATTCATCCACGTCAGCCGTATTCCGGAGAACTGGTCTACACTGCGTTTTCAGGTTCTCACCAGGATGCGATCAGCAAGGGAATGAAGGCTATAAAAGTTGCTGGCAATACCTGCTGGAATGTTCCCTACCTTCCTATTGATCCGCGGGATGTAGGATGTTCCTATAAGGCGATAGTCAGGATCAACAGCCAGTCCGGTAAGGGTGGTGTTGCATATATCATGGAAAATGATTTCGGCTATGAAATTCCCAAATGGATGCAGCCCTCTTTTGGTACGGTTATACAGTCACAGGTTGATCAAAACGGCAGGGAGTTTCTTCCAAAAGAGATCCATGAGCTTTTTCATGACGAGTATATCAGGCTGCATGAGCCTTATTCCATGAAAAAGTGCACTATCAATTGGGAGGACCGGGAACCTGAACGTGATGACGAGGTGTCGACAACCATACACTGTGTTCTTGACCGGCATGGTCGCGAGATTTCTTTTTCAGCCAAAGGCAATGGTCCGGTTGACGCTTTTGTTCGGGGAGTCAGGCAGCACACAGGTCTTGATTTCAGTGTTGATGAATACGCGGAACACGCGATAGGTCACAGTGCTGATTCCAGGGCGATAGCCTACATACGGATCAGGGAAGCTGGAGGGCGTGACTCGATAGGTGCGGGAATTGATTCCAATATCAGTCTGGCGTCGATCAAAGCGGTGCTTAGTGCGGTGAACCGGATTGAAAGTCAAGTCAAAAGGTAAAGGGCAAAATTCAAAAATTTGCGCTTTCGGTGCATGAAAGCAGGTTCAAGCGGCTGTTTCATGGTGGAATGAGGCAACCGCTTTTTCTTTTTCTGCATTGAATAACTCTTTATATTTATAAATGGAAATTATTTCTATTTAGGGTATGAAGGAATTGCTTGATAAACTCAGGGCGGGCGGATACAAGGTGACACCGCGCCG
>JAKSCY010000217.1 GCA_022360355.1 Chlorobiales bacterium | reverse complement strand
GTCAAACTGAAAGCGCGTTACGATATCAACTCCGACCAGTATATCCAGCTCACCTCTTTTTACAATGAAACAAGAGGCGGCTATCCCAGTACCTGGCCTTATACCGCCGATATTGATTTCATGTTTCTTCAGCCAATAATCACACTCCCTGACCCGCCTGGCGGTTTTATACCCGCTGGAGGAGTAGACGTAGGAGTAACTTTCAACCCCCTGACCCAGTTCGCTTATGATTCCGTTGATTCAGTATATGCTGATGATACAATCAAACGCAAGAACGCACTGATGGGTCTGAACTACGTCAACCTGCTGAGCGATGATCTCAGCCTTGACGCAAGGCTGTACTATACGTACAATCAAACGCGCATAGACTACAACCCGACCGGTGAGACGCAGGTGTTTGGATTTCCTTATACCATGTACATGGAAAGCCCTATACCCAACGGCCCTCCTATACCGCTTCCAATACCGGCTTTTTTAACGATCTACGATCGTGATCCGGGCGAGTTCAATGAAACCAAATCCAACCGTTATGGTGCAGGTATAAAACTCGACTGGCGTGCAAGCGACAAGCATCGCCTCCTGTTCGGCGTTGACGGGAATATTGTCGATGTACAGTCAACCCAATACGTTGCAGTTCTTCCGGTTGCAGGCGAACTCGGGGAAATACAAGAAAAGAATTTTGCCTTTTTTGCCCAGGATGAATTCAAGGTGACCGACCGCCTGACAGCACTTTTTTCCGTGCGCTATGACTGGAGCGATATTGATGCTGATCAAGTCACCTATCGGGATTATTCTGTAAGCCCAACAACTCCGGCTGCTGCACCTATTGTCACGGAAGATATTGAAAATCCATCGGTTGACGCTATCAGTCCTCGTGTCGCCTTGAATTACAAAGCAACAGATGACATGTCGTTCCGTGCCTCATGGGGCAAGAGTTTCCGCGCTCCGACACTTGCCGAGCGCTTTGTGCGCGACGCCGGGCTTTTTGTGGGCAACCCGAATCCCGACATCGACAAGGAAACCATGACCGCCTACGAAGTGGGCATGTTCAAGCAGTTTTCCGAAAAGGTGTCGCTCGATATCTCGGCCTACATCAACGATTATGACAACCTGATTGAATCGAGAAACCTCAACCCCGACTACTGGCCAATCGTGTTCCAGTATGAAAATGTTGCAAAAGCACGGATCTGGGGAATTGAAACCAGTTTGAATGTGCGGCCTGATCCCGACTGGAACCTTAACTTCGCCTATGCTTATATGAATGCAAAGGACAAGACTGGTGAAGGCAGCTCGCTTGCCGGGGAACTGAATCCCGATCCCGACTGGCTTGCCTACCGCCCGGAGCACACAGCGTCTGTCAGCGCCATGTGGAAAGCAACCGACAGACTAAGCCTGAACACAACAGGACGGTATGTCAGCGAATATAAAGCTGTCAGTTCTTACCCGAACCCCGAAGGGGACAACTACCCTGGTGGATTCATCGTCTTCAATGCAGGTGCTAAATTCCAGGCAACGGACAACGTGGGAGTCTCGTTCCTCTGCAAGAACATCACAAACGAACAGTATTCGGAGGCAGAATGGTTCCGCGCTCCGGGCAGGAGCTTCATTCTCGGCGTCGATTTTGTCTATTAGACATCATCAAACTCTCCGTCATTACAAGCAAACAAGCCCCTTTTTCGAGGGGCTTGTTTACTTTAGCATCGCAACAGTTCACGGGTTTTCTCACCGGGACTGATCATAAATGCTGATTTTTCAAACCTTTTTTTATTTTCTTACGGGATACTGCTGAAAATCTTACAGCTATTTCGATTAGCAACACATATCCTTCCTGCGGGAATATTTTCTTGCAGGATTTTTTAGTAACACACCTAACAACAGAACGTTCATGGAAACAAAGTATTACCGAGAATTACCCCCTGTACGTTTGCTCCTCACTATTTTTCTACTAACCCTCATGCTCTTACCCCTGCCTGCAAAGGGGGCAGATCCCGGATCACTCAGGGGTGCGATCACAGACAAAACCGACGGCGAAGCGGTAATCGGCGCTTCGGCCATGCTCGAAAACACAACCCTCGGCTCGGCATCCGACATAGAGGGCAATTACACGATTCAGAATATTCCTGCAGGAACCTACAGACTTAAAGTCAATGCCATAGGTTACGCCCCGTTTTTCCAGATGGTTACGGTCAATGCCGGCGAAACAACAACCGTCAACCCGCAGCTCGGACAGACAACCGTTATGGCCTCGGAGATTATTGTCGGTGCTGCACTCTACGAACAGGACAGGCTCGATGTTCCGGTAACCACCTCTGTCGTGACAACCGAAGAAATCAGGGAAGAACCAAGCCCCTCACTCGACCAGGTCATCGAAACCGTACCTGGAGTCAATGTCACACGCTCATCCGGCTACAGTGCCGCTACGGTGCAGATCCGCGGATCGAACACTTTCCAGGGAGGCGGTATCGGTACCCGTGTCAATGCCTTTTACGACGGCTTTCCCATCAACACACCTGAGACCGGAGGCATTGTATGGACCAACGTCAACATGAATGCCGCAGACAAGGTTGAAGTCGTCAAGGGTGCCGCATCGACACTTTACGGTTCAGCTGCCATGGGCGGCGTTGTCAACGTATACGGCAGTTTGCCCGAAAAGTTCGAGGTTAAGGCTGGTGCAAGCGGCGGTTTCTACGACAACCCGCCGGACAGCGACAAAAGCGAATACTACAAAGACAACACCCCTTGGCTCTGGAACAGCTACGTCGGCATCGGGAACAAAACAGACAAGCTGAATTACAGTCTGCTGTACACCCACAGCGAAGACGACGGCTACCGCGACAACGCGCAAACCCTGCTCAACGACGTCAAGCTGAAAGTTCGTTACGATATTGATTCCAGGCAATATCTGCAGCTCACCTCGTTTTATAACGAAACAGAAGCCGGATATGTCAGTACCTGGCCATACGATCTTGGGCCCGGCGGAACATTTATTCCTCACCCGGAACGAGCCTACGATCTTGTCCATGACGTTTACACAGATGATATTGTCAGCAGAAAAAATGCTCTTGCAGGACTCAATTACGTCAATTTGCTCAGCGACGACCTGAGCCTCGACGCACGAGTTTACTACACCCGCAACGACTACAGGATCGACTATAATCCTACCGACACAACACAGCGCTTCCCCCCATTCGGGCCATTCTACATCTATGACAGGGAGCCCGGAGAATTCAACGAAAACAAGACCGACCGCTACGGGGCAGGTTTCAAGCTCGACTGGCGTGCTAACAACAAACACCGCCTTCTGTTCGGCATTGACGGCAACCTGGTCGACCTCGCCTCGACTCAGTACAGGGCTGACCTGCCTGTTCCCGGTGAACTGGGAAATATTCAGGAAAGAAACTTCGCACTTTTTATCCAGGACGAATTCAGGATTACAGACCGCCTGACGGCCCTGCTTTCCCTGCGCTATGACTGGAGCGGCATAGATGCAGATGAAGTTACTTACAAGGATTATTCGGCGGCTCCGTTCACTCCATGGCTAGCCCCAACCGTCACTGCGGAAATAGAAAATCAATCCGTTGACGCCGTAAGTCCAAGGCTCGCCCTTAACTACAAGGCTACAGAGGACCTCTCTTTCCGCGCCTCTGCAGGCAAGAGCTTCCGGGCGCCCACTCTTTCAGAACGCCTCGTCCGCGATGCGGGCCTGTTTGTCGGCAACCCGAACCCTGCTCTCGACAAGGAGAGTATGACCGGATATGAAATCGGCTTTTTCAAGAACTTTGGTGACAAGGTTTCACTTGACGTGGCCGCTTACCTTAATGAATACAAAGACTTGATCGAGTCACGCAACATAAATCCGTCAGGAGGGTTCCCAATAATTTTCATGTATGAAAACCTGGCAAAGGCTCGTATCTGGGGTATCGAGACCAGCCTGAACGTACGTCCGAACGATGCGGTGAACTTCAGCCTGGGGTATGCATACATGAACGCAAAGGATAAAACAGACCGTGAGGCATCGCTTGCAGGCAACCGGAACCCGGATCCCGACTGGCTGCAGTACCGCCCTGAACATACAGCATCCGTCAGTGCCACCTGGAATCCCGCCAGCCGTCTGGCATTGAACACTAATGGCCGGTATGTCAGCAAATACAAGGCTGTCAGTACCTATCCGAACCCTGAAGGCGACAACTATCCCGGCGGCTTTATCGTTTTCAATGCAGGCGCCAAGTACCAGGCCACGGACAACATTGGCCTCTCGCTTTTCTGCAAAAACATCACGAACGAACAGTACGAAGAAGCCGAGTGGTTCCGCGCTCCGGGCAGAAGCTTCATTTTCGGTGTTGATTTCGTCTATTAGCACCTGTCAGGATCACATCTCAACTGCCAACAAGCCCCTTGGGAAAAGGGGCTTGTTTGTTTTACTATTCATCAAACTATTATTACATTTGGTATTCTTGGAATTACCTTAACCAATGCTGACCTTCGTTTCCTATGCAGAGTAAAATCAAAATTGCAGCCATCGTCGGGATGGAACAGTGCAATCAGCGAGTATGGCGTGAAGTAACAGACAAAATCAGCCGTTACGCGGAACTGACCCAGTGGACCGACCAGGACCTGGAACATCAGAATCCTGAAGCTGCTGAAGCCATCCGCAATGCAGACTGCATCTTTACGACCCTTATTCAGTTCAAGGGACAGGCTGACTGGCTCAAGGAGCAGATCGACCAGTCGAACGTCAGCACCATTTTCGCATATGAGTCGATGCCTGAAGTCATGCAGATGACAAAGGTCGGCAACTATGTCGTCTCGGGTGACGGCAGCGGTATGCCGGAAATCGTTAAAAAGGTGGCGAAAATGCTCGTTAAGGGACGTGATGAAGATGCCCTCTACGGCTACATGAAACTGCTCAAGATCATGCGCACCATGCTGCCGCTGATCCCGAAAAAGGCGAAGGATTTTAAAAACTGGATGCAGGTCTATACCTACTGGATGCACCCTACCGCAGAAAACCTCGCCAGCATGTTCAACTATATCATGGCTGAATATTTCGAGGTGGCAGTGAAGGCAGACAAGGTCGTTGAGGTTCCCACCATGGGGTTCTATCATCCTGAAGCTCCTGACTATTTCAAGGATCTGAACCACTACACCAAATGGAACAAGAAGCGGGACAAAAAATCCAAAGAAAAACGTAACATAGGGCTGGTCTTTTTCCGCAAACACCTGCTCCAGGAAAAAGAATATATCGACAACACCATACGGGCAATCGAGGCCAAAAGGCTGAACGTGCTCCCTGTCTTCGTCATGGGGGTAGAAGGCCATGTGGCTGCGCGCGAATGGTTTGTGAACGCCGATCTCGACATGCTCATCAACATGATGGGTTTTGGTTTTGTAGGAGGCCCTGCCGGAGCGACAACACCAGGTGCATCCGCCAGTGCACGGGATGAGATTCTCACCTCGATCAATGCTCCTTACGTTGTTTCGCAACCGCTCTTTATTCAGGACTTTAATTCATGGAAAACCGAAGGCGTCGTGCCCCTTCAGTCGGCCATGACGTACTCTCTGCCGGAAATGGATGGCGCGGTCTGCCCCGTCGTTCTGGGTGCAGTCAAGGACGGCAAACTCCAGACGGTCCCGGACAGGCTCGAAAGACTTTCCGGACTCGCAAGCAAGTTTTCCGAACTGCGCAACACGAAGAACCGGGACAAGAAAGTCGCATTCGTTGTCTATGATTATCCACCCGGTATGGGACGCAAAGCCAGTGCCGCACTTCTGGATGTTCCAAAAAGCATTTACAAAATCCTGCAACAACTCGAGGCCGAGGGTTACAATGTCGGCACTCTTCCGGAATCTCCGGAAAAGCTGCTTGAAATGCTTGACAAGGCAACCGACTACGAAATCCAGGCACACGAACCCGAAGCGTTCGGCATCGACAAGGATGCATACCAGCAAATCACCTCCGTCCGTGAACGCGAACGCATAGAAGAACGCTGGGGAGGGTTCCCGGGCGACATTGCCCCGCTTGGCACTGACAGGCTCTTTATCGGCGGCCTTACCCTCGGCAACATTTTCATAGGGGTACAACCGCGCCTCGGAGTCCAGGGGGACCCGATGAGGCTTTTGTTCGACAAGGAAAACACACCGCACCATCAATATATCTCCTTCTACCGCTGGATCAGCCGCAGCTTCAACGCAAACGCGCTTATACATGTCGGTATGCACGGCACCGTGGAATGGATGCCCGGCCTACAGCTTGGTGTCACGGGCGACTGCTGGTCCGACGCACTGCTTGGCGAAGTTCCTCATTTCTACATTTATCCGGTCAATAACCCGAGTGAGGCAAATATTGCCAAACGCCGCGGTTACGCTACAATGATTTCCCACAACATTCCTCCATTGGCCCGCGCCGGACTTTACAAGGAGCTTCCTGCATTTAAGGACATGCTCAACGACTACAGGGAACGCGACCTTAAAAAGCTTGCCGACCCTGAAGCGGAAGAAGCCATAATCGAAAAAGCAGAACAGCTCAACCTGACGGATGACTGCCCGAGAGTTGAAGGAGAAAGTTTCAGCGACTACCTCAGCCGGCTTTACACCTATCTCATGGAGCTTGAAGGCAAGCTTATATCCAACGCACTGCATATCTTCGGGGAAACTCCACCGCTTGAAAGTCAGCTCACTACCATCACGGAATATCTGAAAGTCCGGGGTAACGAACACTCACTGCCGTCTGTCATCCTTGAGGCAACCGGAGAATCCCGTAATTACGGCGATTATGCATCTCTCGCCACACGCGCGCGCAAAGGGGAGCCTAAGGCGCTTGAAGTGCGCGAAAGGGTTGATGAGCATACGAAAGACTTTATTGAACAAACCATCTTCACCGGAAAAGGAAACCCTGCGGCAGCCTTCAAGGTGCTGACCGGAGAAGCAAAAATCACCGAAGAGATGGCGCAAGCGCTCAATACCTCACTGCAAGAGGGCGTAGCTCTCAAGCAAGCGCTGGAGGATAACAGTCGCGAGATGACCTCTCTCCTCATGGCCCTCTGCGGCGAATATATTCCTTCGGGACCGGGTGGCGATATTGTCAGGGATGGAGCAAGTATTCTGCCGACCGGACGCAACATGCATGCTATCGACCCATGGCGCATTCCTTCAGAACTGGCATTCAAACGAGGGAAGCAGATTGCCGAAACAATTATCAAACGACACCAGGAAGAAAATGAAGGCAGCCATCCGGAAACCATCGCCCAGGTTCTATGGGGTCTCGATACTATCAAAAGCAAAGGTGAAGCTGTTTCGGTAATTATCCATCTTATCGGTGCTGAACCGGCTTATGACGCTCAGGGCAAGATCAGCCATTACAGCCTTGTCCCTCTTGAAAAACTCGGACGTCCCAGGGTTGACGTCCTCATCCAGATCAGTTCGATTTTCCGCGACACTTTCGGTGTTCTGGTCGATCTGCTGGATAAACTGGTCAAGGATGCCGCAAAAGCCGACGAGCCGGCAGAAATGAACAGTATCAAAAAACATGTTGATGAAGCTGTTGCGAAAGGGCAGGATTTCGAGGCCGCTACCGCCCGGCTGTTCACCCAGGCACCAGGCAGTTACGGCTCCATGGTTGAAGAACTGATCGAAGACTCCGCATGGGAATCCGAAGAAGATCTCGACAACATGTTCATCAAAAGAACAAGCTATGCTTACGGAGGTAACCGCTACGGCGACCAGCAACCCGAGATTCTTGAAAACCTTCTCGGTACCGTGGACCGCGTTGTCCAGCAAGTCGATTCGGCCGAGTACGGCATATCGGACATCGATCGCTACTTCTCCTCTTCCGGGTCACTGCAGCTTTCCGCCCGGAGAAGAAACACCAAAGGCAACAACGTCAAGCTGAACTACGTCGAAACTTTCACAGCCGACGTAAAAGTGGATGATGCCGACAAAGCTCTGAAAGTCGAGTTCCGCACAAAACTTCTGAACCCGAAATGGTTTGAAAGCATGATCGACCAGGGCCACACCGGAGCAACGGAAATCAGTAACCGGTTTACCTACATGCTCGGCTGGGATGCCGTTACAAAGGGTGTTGACGACTGGGTTTACAAAAAAGCAGCGGAAACATACGCATTTAATGAAGAAATGCGGGAGCGCCTCACAGAGGCCAATCCCCAGGCAACCCTGAACATTGTAGGCAGGATGCTCGAAGCAAACGGTAGAGGCATGTGGAAAGCCGACCAGGACACCATTAACCAGCTTCAGTCAATCTATGCCGATCTTGAGGACCGCCTTGAAGGTATGCTTGACGAATAAATCGCTGAAAATTGCACAATCAGCAGCAAAAAAGCGCTATGTTATGGTGTCTTTTGTATGTTTTCCGTATAATAACACGCCCATATCACGCAACTCACTCCATATAAGGGAAAACCACAGCACCTTTGCTTTCATTATTCCAACGTAGTTTGATATATTTAAAAAATTGCTGTATGTCAGTACCCGGAAAGCACAACATATCCAGAAGTGTCTGGCGTTTTTTAGAAATCTCCCTGTTTTTTCTGGTTTCGGTTTTAGGTTACAGTTTCCTCGCCAAAACCTCAACGTTCAACGCCAAGTCGAAAAGTAAGGAGCTCTCCTCAGGGATTGTTGCCGTACAGGGCTGTTCTGCCGAAAACACATCGATGTTGTTCTCCTTTTGCGAGCGGTCACCAGCCAGTCAAACTCATAATACACCCTTTTACGTCACCCTCTATCAAAACCCTGCCCGTTTCATTTCACACAACAAGTTCATTCCCGAACAGGCACGCACTGCGCCCATCTTCCCATTCGCCTTAAATCTTTTCCAGCAGAATCAGGTACTGCTCATTTAATACCCTTATCCTTTTCAGGTTACTCTGTCAGGGTTTGTAATTGTCGAACAAACAGCCTTTATCATGGTAAAGGCAGCTTCAGAGGCATTACAAATTCCCCGCAGAGATATGAACCCGGAACCGTATTGCATCATGCTATTTAACGGAACCGGAAAGCTGCTCATATCATACAAATACAGAGAAGTGCCTATGCGATTTCTCTTTTTAACAATGGAAGCGACGAACAACAGCGCTCTGAAACATGCTGCTGCTGTTGTGAACCGTGAGTTTGACTGCCGGCTCGAGGTAATGATCTTCAACCTCGGCCTTCACAAGGGCGAAGAAGTCTGGCGGAAGCTTGAAAAAGTATTTTCCGGGGCGGATTTCATTTTCGGTGCCATGCTTTTCAGCGAAGAAATTGTCAGACCGCTTGAAGAGCTCCTTTCAGGGGCAAACTGCCCGGTCTGCATCATAACAAGTAACCCGGCTCTTATCCGCCAGACGCGTCTTGGCAAATTCACCATGCACCAGCCGGATGAAGAGCAAAAGAAAAAAAGTGTTTTCAGGGAATGGGCGGCAAGGCTTAAACCAAACAAAAGCCATGGTGAAAGCCAGCGCCAGCTTGCACTTGTGCGTAATATCAGCAAGGTAATGAAACATATTCCCGGCAAGGCAAGAGATATCCATACCTTTATTGCTGCTCACCAGTACTGGCTTAACGGTTCCGATGAAAACATGGAGCGCTTTCTCTGCCTGCTGATCGATCGCTATATATCCTCATTTACCGGACGGCTTCCACAGAAAGACCCGATATTCTATCCCGATACCGCCATCTATCATCCCGATGCGCCTGAACCTTTTTTCTCTGCAATACAGTTCAGAGAATGGCTCGGCAGGAACCGGAACGGCCCAGACAAAGGGCAAATAGCAATTCTTGCCATGCGCGCCACAGTGCTCAGCAAAAACATGCAGCACCTTGAACATCTGCTCCGATCACTGGAATCCAGGGGACTCGATGCTTTTATCGCATACAGCGGAGGCCTTGATTTCCGACCGGCCCTTGGCAGCTTCTTCGGCAGCGAACGTAACGGCAGGCTCTCTCCTGACCTGATTATCAACGCCACCGGATTTTCTCTGGTGGGAGGACCCGCGGAAAACAGAGCCTCCGAGGCTGTAGAAGCTCTCAAGAAAACCGCGGCACCATATATTAATCTTGTTCCGCTTTCTTTCCAGTCGATACAACAGTGGAAATCCGACAACCTTGGACTGACTCCGCTGCAAACAGCGCTCAGCGTTGCCGTACCTGAACTTGACGGAGCCATTGAGCCGCATGTTTATGCCGGAGCGGAGGAAGAAAGCGACAAAACAGTACCCCTGCCGAAAGAAACAGGGATTATCGCGGATCGGATAGTGAAACATGTGGCTTTGCGAAAAAAAGCCCCCTCGGAGAAAAAAGTAGCCATAATACTCTTCAACTTCCCGCCGAACCTGGGAAATGCCGGCACAGCGGCGTACCTCGATGTTTTTGAGAGCCTCTTCAAAGTGCTCAGGGAAATGCACCAAGCCGGCTACAGTGTTATACTGCCCGACAACGCAGCGGCGCTCAGGGATGAACTCCTTGAAGGGAACCGGAACCTGTTCGGAACCGACGGCAACGTCGCCGAACATCTGACCGTAGAAAAGTACCGGAAAGTCTTTCCCTATTATCATGAAATTGAATCATTTTGGGGCGATGCTCCGGGAGAGATACTTAACGATGGCAAGAGCTTTCACATCCTTGGCAAGACATTTGGAAATATCTTTATCGGGCAACAGCCGAGCTTTGGCTATGAGCGTGACCCCATGCGCCTTCTCAAAGCAAAAGATGCTGCACCAAACCACGCTTTTGCAGCTTTCTACGCCTGGCTCGAACATATCTGGCAGGCCGATGCGGTTATTCATTTCGGTACACATGGCGCACTTGAATTCATGCCTGGAAAACAGGTTGGACTGGGATCCTCATGCTGGCCGAAACGCCTGATAGGAAGCTTGCCTGATTTTTACTATTACTGTGTCAACAATCCCAGTGAAGGAGCTATTGCGAAAAGGAGGGGGTTTGCGACACTCATAAGTTATCTCTCTCCTCCTCTGGAACAGGCAGGGCTTTATAAAGGGCTGCGGCAGCTCAGACATCTTATAGAAAGCTGTCACCAAACCCTGTCTCATGAAATCCTTGAAGAGATCTCCGCGCTGGCTGACTCCCTGGATCTGAACATCGAGCGAGAACCTCTCTCAACCGAGCAATACCTCACGGCCCTGAACAACGAATTGTACAAAGTTGAGGAGCGCATGATCCCTCTCGGCCTCCACGTCATCGGCAAAGACCCGTCGCCGGAAACCCTGGTGGACCAATTCACGTTGCTCGCCGGTCATCCTCTTGCCGAACTGCAGAACCTGTCCTTGCCTGAATATATCTGCAAGGTTCGAAAGGTGAACTACAACAGCCTGCTCGAACAAAGCGGCAGCAACCGCGAGGCAAACCTCCAATGGCAGCAGATCATGAACATAACCCGGGAAACAGTCAGGCTTTTTATCGGCAGCCTCCCGGAGAAAAAGAGAGTACAGCATAAGCTTCACGACATTCTTGAGGCAACGTTTCCGGTACGGGTCTCTGCAGCCGAACACTACCTGCACCGGGAAGCGTCAATTAAACCCGGCCAGCTCTCCGGGCTTTGGAAGACACTCCAGCGCATACTTGTCGCGATGACGAACAACCGCGAAATTACCGGCATGCTGGATGCACTGTCTGGAGGTTACATCGAACCGTCTCCCGGCAACGATCTGGTACGAAACCCTGAAATAGTCCCGACAGGCCGTAATATTCACAGTCTCGACCCCTTCAGCATCCCCTCGTTGTTTGCGCAGAAGCAGGGAGAAGCCTCAGCAGAAGAACTTCTGGCCCGCTACCGCGAAGAAAGCGGCTGTCTTCCTGAATCGATAGCGCTTGTCCTGTGGGGAACAGATAACCTGAAAAGTGACGGTGAAGGTGTTGCCCAGGCACTGGCCTTGATCGGTGCCCGCCCGAAAACCGATGAACTGGGCAAGGTCAGCGACGTCGAGCTTATCCCTCACAAGGAACTCGGAAGACCCCGAATAGATGTAGTGGTAACAGTCAGCGGAATATTCCGCGACCTGCTCTCCCACCAGATCATGCTGCTGGACAAGGCTGTACGGCTTGCTGCTGCTGCAGAGGAGCCGGAAACCGTGAATTTTATCCGCAGAAACGTTCTGCGACAGGCTGCCGAGCAGGGAATTTCCTTTGAAAGCGCAGCAAGCCGGATCTTTTCCAATGCATCCGGCAGCTACGGCGCCAACGTGAATCATCTTATTGAAAGCAGCAACTGGGAAACTGACAATGAACTGTCCGAAACGTTCATAAACCGGAAAAGTTTCTCGTTCAGTGCACAGGGGACCTGGGAAGAATCACCGGAAATATTAACCTCCGCCTTGCGTAACGTAACACTGACCTATCAGAATATTGACAGTTACGAGATAGGCCTTTCCGATATCGATCACTATTATGAGTACCTTGGTGGCGTCTCAAAATCAGTGGAACAAATCAGCCGTTCGAAGCCCAGGGTAATGGTAGGCGATATCAACGGTTTCGGTAAAAAGCAGAAAATCTGTTCCCTTGAACACATGGTAGCTCTTGAAGCGCGGACCAAGCTTCTGAACCCGAAATGGTATGATTCAATGCTCGAGCACGGCTATGAAGGAGTACGGGAAATCGAGTCACACCTCAGCAACACCTACGGCTGGAGTGCAACCGCCTCAGCGGTAAATGACTGGACATACACGCAGTTTAACGAAACTTATCTGCAGGACAGGGAAATGCTTGAACGATTGAAAAGCCTTAATCTTCATGCAACCATGTCTATGACCCGGCGGCTTCTTGAAGCAAACTCAAGGGGGTTCTGGAAAACCGACAACGACACTATTGAAGAGCTGCAGGAACTGTACTCCGAACTTGAAAGCCACATGGAAGGTGCGCACAGCACCCCATAGTGGAAAAGTATCCATAACCTTTATCAATCAACAACAAACAGCATGAACAGTACACCATCATTCAATGCTGAAGAGCACCAGAAGATGCTTCGCTCGTACTTCAACGGCAACGGATTCAACCGCTGGTCATCGATTTACGGAAACGAAAAGCTCTCAACTGTCCGCACAACGGTCAGAGAGGGTCATGCCGTTATGATGGACAAGGCTTACGAGTGGCTTCAGCAGCTCAACCTGCCTGATGACTCGACAATTCTCGACGCAGGCTGCGGTACGGGCCTTTTCAGCATCAGGCTTGCCGGGAATGGTTATAACGTCAAAGCCGTTGATATCGCTGCCCAGATGGTGAACAAGTCAAAAGAAGAAGCCATTGCAAAAGGCGTACAGGACAGGATTGATTTCGAGGTAAATACGATAGAATCGGTCAAGGGAACGTATGATGCAGTCGTTTGTTTCGATGTACTCATTCATTACCCTGCGGAAGGATTCATCGAGGCGTTCAAAAATCTTTCCGGCCTGACCAAAGGCCCTGTCATTTTCACTTATGCTCCTTACAACAGAGTTCTTGCATTTCAGCACTGGCTTGGGGGGTTTTTCCCGAAAAAAGAGCGTCGAACAACAATTCAGATGATTACGGACGAAAACATGAACCGGGCCATGGAAGAAACCGGGATGGTCATAAAAAACAAACAAAAAATCAGTTTCGGGTTTTATCATACAATGCTCATACACGCCGAACGGAAGTAATGAGCAGGATTCATGATAATCTCGGAAATTAATTGTAAATTGCTTGTTCTTTATATTTTCAGAATCTATTAGGATCTTTTCTTTTTAACCGTTACCAGAAGAGCTCGACAGAGGAGGGCCCTTGTAAATGAAATGCTTTTTAAAAAGCACGTTTTGCAAATGTCCTAAAGCCAATAACAACACATATCAGGAGGGTGGATACCGATGAAAATTTTGATGGTTCAGCCAAATTATCACTCTGGAGGAGCCGAAATCGCCGGGAACTGGACACCAAGCTGGGTGGCTTATATCGGCGGTGCCCTGAAACAAGCAGGCTTTTCACAAGTTCGCTTTGTCGATGCCATGGCCGACGACCTTCCGGACGAAACCATTGAGGAAATTATCCGGAGCAACAAGCCTGACGTGGTTATGACAACCAACATTACTCCCTCCATTTTCAAGGCTCAGGATATCATGAAAATCGCCAAGAAGGTCGATCCAAAGATCAAGACGATCATGGGCGGCATTCATTCAACCTTCATGTATCCCCAGGTGTTGTCCGAAGCTCCGGAAACCGACTATGTTATCCGTGGAGAAGGAGAAGAGGTGGCCGTCAACATTATCAAGGCCATTGATGCCGGCACAGACATGAAAGACCGTGAAAACATTACCGGTATTGCCTACGTCAATGATGACGGGGAAGTTCATGCAACAGCCGCTCATCCCGTTATCGAGGATCTTGATGACCTGACTCCCGACTGGAGCCTGTACGACTGGGACAAGTATATCTATACACCGCTCAACTGCCGCCTTGCCGTTCCGAACTTCGCCCGTGGCTGTCCCTTCACCTGTACATTCTGCTCACAGTGGCAATTCTGGCGCAGATACAGAGCAAGGAGCCCGAAGCATTTCGTCGATGAAATTGAAATTCTTGTCAAGAAATACAATGTCGGATTCTTCATTCTTGCCGATGAAGAACCGACAATCAACAAGCAGAAATTCGTTTCGTTGTGCCAGGAGCTTATCGACCGCAAACTCGATGTGACCTGGGGTATAAACACAAGGGTAACCGATATCATGCGCGATGCAGACCTGCTGCCGTTCTTCCGCAAGGCCGGTCTCGTTCATGTTTCGCTGGGTACGGAAGCAGCCAGTCAGATGAACCTCAACCGTTTTCGTAAGGAAACAACCATCGAGGAAAACAAATACGCAATCAAGCTGCTGCAGAAAAACGGTATCGTTGCTGAAGCACAGTTTGTTATGGGGCTCGAACACGAAACTCCTGAAACCATCGAAGAAACCTATCAGCTCTGCAAGGACTGGGATCCCGATATGGCCAACTGGACCATCTATACTCCCTGGCCGTTCTCCGATCTGTTCAAGGAACTTGGTGACAGAGTCGAGGTTCGTGACTATTCACGTTACAACTTCGTCTCTCCGATTATCAAGCCGGACAATATGGAGCGTGAGGATGTCCTCAAGGGTGTGCTGAAATCCTACGGGCGGTTTTATGCCCGAAAAACGTTCTTCGGTTACCCCTGGATCAAGGATCCTTATGTCCGCAAATATATGCTCGGCTGTCTGAAAGCGTTTGCTCAAACCACGCTGACCAAGCGATTCTACGACATTGATCGGGTAAAAACCAAGAACCGCAAGATCGAGATTGATCTCGGATTCGACAAATCAAGGATTCTTACTCAGGAAGAGGTAAAGAACCTGAAGGAAAAACGGCCTGAAATGGTCGCTGATATGAGTTTCGGGCTGAAAGAAGCCGGTTATCAGCGTGAACACGATGAGCACGACTGGGACGAGTTCGATGAAAGCACCATCAAGGATCGTACATCGTCAACAGTCAGAAACTGCTGACAATCCACAGGTTAAAACAACAAAAAACCCTCCGAAGCAGGAGGGTTTTTTGTTGTGGTGACTACTTGACTTCGATCTCTTTTGCTTTCTTTTCCGTAGGCTCCTTTTTCGGCACAACGATGTGCAGGACACCGTTATCATATTTCGCATCGACATTTTCAAGATCAACATTCTCG
Source organism: Chlorobiales bacterium (assembly GCA_022360355.1). Lineage (GTDB taxonomy): Bacteria > Bacteroidota > Chlorobiia > Chlorobiales > Chlorobiaceae > Prosthecochloris. The sequence continues at coordinate 281 of JAKSCY010000217.1, read as the reverse complement.
CCCAACGAAAAGCTCCTGCTCATGCTGCCGTATGAACGTTCAACCCTGTGATAATCTTTCTTTTTTTGCTCCTCCTCATGTGTTCTTTCAGCTGAAATCGTCAGAACATCCTCATCCATGCTGATCTTCACCTCCTCTTTTTTCATGCCCGGCATGTCTGCATCGATGTAGATAGCCTCTTCATCCTCACTTACATCGACTTTGAACGACGGTGCCACCATAGACGAAACAAAGGGCGACACTGTTTCATTAAAGACATTTTCAAACATTTTCAGAGGATC
>JAKSCY010000417.1 GCA_022360355.1 Chlorobiales bacterium | reverse complement strand
CACGAACGCGGTGACCACGATGTACGCTAACAATGCGGTGAACGAGTACACGTCGATCGACTCGGGTGGTGGTGCCGTGGCGGTACAGTACGACGCTTCTGGGAACCTGTCGCGTGATGAATCCGATTTCGAGTATAAGTACGACTACGACAATCGCCTGACGAAGGTGAGTTACGACGACGGGCAGAACCTGACGCAGGTGGCCCACTTCGAGTACGACGCCCTGGGACGGCTGATCAGCAGCGATCTCGTGTTCGATTCGGATGTGGACGGCGATACGGAGGCGTTGAAGTACTACTACGATGGCCAGGAGGTGCTTGCGGAGTACGATCCGTCGGACAACCTCTCCCGGCGTTACATACACGGTTCGCGTGTGGATGAGCGGGCGGTCCTGCTGGAGGGGGTCGGCGCGAATTTGGACCCGTACTATTATCTGCTGCAGGATCTGCAGAGCGTAACGGGGTTGGTGAGGAAGAACGGCGCCCTGGTGGAGGCAAACCGTTACGATGCGTACGGTGACGTGGAGGTTTTCGGGTACCATCCGTATGATGTGACTCGCGACGACGTGGTGCAGACGGCGGACCTGTTGGCCACGGTGGATGAGCGGGATGCGACGGGCCCCGGCGTGGCGACGGGTGATCCGACGACGGACCACGACATGGACGGTGACACGGACAACGACGACGTGAACCTGGTGAGCGGCGCGTGGGCGAGCCAGACGCAGAATCTGCGGGTAAGCGGCGTGGGTAATCCGTACCTGTTCACCGGCCGACGCTGGCACTTTTTCGAGGACCTCAACGAAGCGGGCACCAATCCGAACCGGCGGGTCCAGTACAACCGCGCCCGCCACTACGACCCCGTCCACGGAAGATGGCTGCAACGGGATCCGGCGGGCTACGTCGACGGGATGAACCTATATGAATATGTGCGGAGCAATCCATCTACTGGAGTCGATCCATCAGGGCTTTGGTGGTGGCGTGATAAGTATCCATGCGAGGACACCGGCGTCTGGCAGTGGCGGGGTCCCTGGGTCGACTTCCATAGTTTTCTACATCCCCACGATACGCTTTCTCATACGACGCCGGGCCAGTGGCTCGGTTTGGCTGAGGAAATTGCGCTATGGGAACGTAGCTTCAGCAAAGTTTGGAAATGCAAGGTCGAATGCCAATGTTACATGCTTTACCAGCTTGTTGAAGAAGGTCTACCAGACCCTCCCGATCGCATTTCTCAATATCGCCAGGCAGGCCTGTCCGGCAGTGCTTCGACATAGCTTCGGACGGGCT
>JAKSCY010000233.1 GCA_022360355.1 Chlorobiales bacterium | reverse complement strand
CATCTACGTTTCGGTCTTCAACGCCGAAAAGATGATGGACGTCGATATCGTCAGTGCGCACGAACGTTTTGTAGAGGACCTTCATGCGTCCGGCATGTCCTCCACCGTCATCCGCCCGACCGGCTTCTTCTCCGACATGGGCATGTTTTTCTCGATGGCACGTTCAGGGCACATGTTTTTGCTCGGGGACGGCACCAACCATGTCAATCCGATCCATGGAGCCGACCTCGCCAAAGTCTGTGTCGATGCCGCAGAAAGCAGTGAAAGAGAAATCTGCGTTGGAGGACCGGACATCTACACCTTCAACGAAACCGTCACTATGGCGTTCGAAGTCCTTGGCAAAAACCCTTGGATCACACATATTCCCATATGGATTGGCGACGCTACGCTCTTCATCACAGGCTTCCTCAACAAACCCTTGGCGAGCGTCATGTCCTTTGCTGTCTCGGTCAGCCGGATCGACAACGTGGCTCCGACAACCGGCACGAAACATCTCAGGGACTTCTACCACGAACTGGCGGCAAAAAAAGTGTAGAGCACAGCCACATTCCGCATCTTTCGGAGAAACACTTATAGGCACCTCAATTTATGAATGGGGCATGAACTCACGGTCCGGATAACAATATCACCGGGCAGTGCAAAAGAGCCCCGCAAACCAATAGTTGCAGTGATTTTTCGGAAACGGCAGCAGCCAAGTATCTTATAAAAAAAGAAACATACACGTGTTTCTGCAGCAGTACTCTTGATAACACATTTTCCCGGGGAGGACTGTCATGAACAACAGAAACATCGATGTCCACTGCCACTTCTTCAATGCAGCCTTTGCATTCAACGAACTTCTGGAAGCCGGATGGAGGTTGCTGCACGGCGATTACCCTTACAAAAGCAATGAGCTGCTCAAAGCGAAAGCCTTGGCGGTCACAACCCGCAAGGTTGTCGGCTACGTAAAGTATATCGCCTCGCTTCTTGTCACGGCGGCAAGAAGCCCCCAAGCCAATTACGATTATGAACAGGATTGTTATGCAAAAAGTCAATGGCATCCGTCACGGCCGATCATCACCGTACCGCTCATGATGGATATTTTTTTCGCGTTCGACAACGGCTCCCGGCAGCAAAGAAAAACACGGCTGGAGACTCTGCCTGCTGCCGAGCGTAAAACGGCCATTGCTCCGGCATCGGTCTCCGAACGGGAAATCCCAACGTTCGATGAATTTGCCGAAAAGATGAAAAACATGGTCATCGAGGAATACAAACGGCAAGCCGCCCGAAAATCGGTTGCCAGAACGTATACACCGAAAAGCGCTCTCCCTGTTGTCCGTGAACTTGATCGCGTGATTGCAACATTCAAGGCCGAAGCCATGCCTGCCGTGGCAACAAAAGGCTTGCCGTCCGGCGGCAATGTACAAATGACAAGAGGTTACAAGAAACATCTGAAAGAACTGAAAGCACTCCGGAAAAAGAACCCCGATACCGTATTCCCGTTTCTGGCTGTCGATCCAAGACGGATCGGTATAGAAAAGCTTGTCAGGGATCAGGTTGTCCGCGGCAGTTTCCATGGAGTAAAACTGTACTGCCCGTTAGGCTACCTTCCCTCACATCCCGATCTGTACCCGATCTACAAGCTCTGCATCAAGCACCACATTCCCGTTACCGCCCACACGTCTCCAGGCGGATTCCCGTCACAATGCAGCAACATCCGGACGCTGAGCAGAAAAAAAGACGGCACCGTTGTGCCCGTTGTTTTTGACAAAAAAACGTTTGAAGCAACCCATCCCGTTAAAAAAGGAGAAAAAGCGCAAAGCCTGTTTTTTGCCAACCCGGAAAACTGGACCGAGGTGATCGAGAGCGACGGGCTCGATACACTACATATCAATTTCGCTCATTTCGGCGGGCAGGAAGACATCAAAAAATACGCAGCGGGGTCTGCAGACCCGACAAACTGGACAGCCCGGATAATAGGACTGATGAACCGGTTCAAGCATGTGTACGCCGATATTTCCTTTTGCCCTGATGATGATATGCTGCAGGCAATCGACGCCATTGTTTCACGGCATCCGATTGTGGAAGAACGGCTCATGTTCGGCACCGATTTTGTAATGCTCATGATAGATAAAATCGGGCTTCGGAACTATTTTAATCAGTATACAGGAATCAAACCGCGCATGATGACGGCAAACCCGCAAGCGTTTCTCAGGTACACCCAATAATCCCCATCAGATTTTCCATTGATTCTTCCTCCAAAGAACCTGACAAACGAATGATTCAGTTATCTTATTTTTTTACATATCGTTAAAGGAAAAAAGAAGTTTAATTACCCTTGATATGCTGAAACAATAAACTCGCAAAACACTTCTTTATCATGTATTTTTTACTGTTATCGTACAGCAAAAACACTGTTCGTGACAAGTCCCCCGCCCTCCAATACGTATAACATATCGCGGCGTTTTGTTGTAACAGTAAGGCAGTAAACAACTTCCTGCTTAGACGCCTTTGTTACTGTTCTGCCGGGCAGACAGCGAACTTCACGATCAATCCGCAGTACGATATCATTCGCCCGCACTTTCAACCTGTAACATACGAAAGGATAACACTATGAAACAGACACAAGGGATTCTTTTAAACAGCCACTTCACAAACAAGATGAAAATCGGAGGTGAGCTCGGATGGTTTATCAGGGAAAACTCTTCGGCCTCGACAGGTTACACCTGGAGCTGCATTCCCGACAACTCCGGCGTATACGAACTGGTGGAAGAGATTTCACTCCATGCATCCACTGATGCCACCGGCGTACCGGGAGCAATCATCTGGATATTCAAAGCCGTGAGGGGAGGCACGGGGTCAGTCATGTTTGAGCTGCGGGCTCCGGGAACCGGAAAAGTCAAGGAGCACACCACTGTGACTATAGAGGTTGAATAGTAGAGAAATTTTTAACACGGATCAGCAAAAAAGCTGCCCACCTGTTCCCTGTAATGCGCGAACGCCTCTTTTCCTTTTACAGTAATCCGGTAGAGGGAAAGAGGAACGCGCTTGCTGTATGTCTTGTCACAATAGACGTAACCGGCCTCTTCAAGCTTCCTTAAATGCACGCTGAGATTTCCATCGGTAGCTCTTATGTTATCACGTATCTCGATAAACGAGGCCTGCTCGGTTTCATCGAGATAACAGAGCGCTGCAAAACGGATCCGGGAATGAATAACCTTGTCCAGTTGCTTGTAATTGAAATCCTTTTGCGAACCTTTCCCTCGTTCTTTTGTCTCTCCGGCCATGTGATACAATACACTCTGATTATCAACGCCAGTAAAAGTGAACTCCAAAAAACTTTTCTCCGCCATATAAGACACTTTCTTTATTAAATAAAGTACTCTTAAAACAAAAAAGGGAAAACATTAGCTACACTTTGCCATATTTGCAGTAAACAACAACACATGCCTAACGAGAAAACCAGCATAAAATCATATACCCGCCGGGAGTTGCACGAGATCGTCACAGCGCTTGGCGAGCCGAAATACCGGGCCGATCAGCTGCATCGATGGCTGTTCAGCGACCGGACAGCAGATTTTGACAGCATGACGAATCTTGGCTCGAATCTGAGAGACAAGCTTTCAAAGCGGTATTTCATCCCTTCATGCTCGATTGCGAAAGAACTGCATGAACCTGTCTCGAGTCGAGGTTCCGGAACCTCGAAATTTCTGGTAAAACTTCATGACGGACAGGCTATTGAAACCGTGCTCATACCCTCTGCCGACAGAAACACGGTATGCGTTTCTTCACAGGTCGGTTGTCCGTTACACTGCTCGTTCTGCGCAACCGGATACATGGGCTTCACGCGCAGCCTCCTTGCCTCGGAAATTGTCGAACAGGTTTCCCTTGTCAACGACAGGATTTCCGGTCAATCAGGGAAGGATCATGTCAGCAATATTGTGTTTATGGGCATGGGAGAACCTTTGCTCAACCTGCCGAACGTTTTTGAAGCCATCGAAACACTGACACATGAGGGTTACCGGCTTGCAGTGTCTCAGCGAAAGATCACGATCTCAACTGTCGGACTCGTACCTCAAATAAGCGAGATTGCCCGGTCAGGCTTTACCACCAAACTCGCAGTATCTCTCCATGCTGCAGACCAGGAAAAAAGAGCCTCACTGATTCCCTCTGCAAGAGAAAACACGCTTGAGAGTCTGCGACAAGCCCTTGAACAGTACGTTGCGATAACAAATGAGCCGGTAACACTCGTCTATATGCTCATAGAAGGGATAAACGATACGGAGAGCGATGCAAAAAACCTTGCAAGGTTCGGGCATGGTTTTTTATGCAAAATTAATTTGATTGATTATAATTCAATAGTTAACATGAGGTTTAAGCCTGTAAAGGCACAACGGCGGGACTGTTTTATTCGAACACTTGTCGATGCAGGTTTGCATGTCACGGTACGCAAAAGTTACGGGACGTCAATCAACGCAGCATGCGGTCAGTTGGCTATAACAGAAAAAAACAAGGTTGTCTCCTGACCGGATTAATCACAAAATGCAGAGAAAACCATGGATTTACTGGATTTCGTTCCCTTTAGAAATGAATTGAATAAAGCATATCACGGCCTGACTGATAATGCTAACCAGACCTCGGAAAATCCTGTTTTCGATGAACTGAAAGTCAGACGCTTTGCCAAGCCGCTTAAAGAAGCTGCCGATTTCATTGCAAGTAAAATCGAGCATTGGGTTGGCTGGAACCTCAAAAGCAGAAAAACATCGGTCGGCGGCATGACAATGATTCGCGCCGAGGTTTTTTCCTTCGCCCTTCTCGGCACAAAAATCATGGTAACCTTCGGGCTTTCCGAGGAAATGGACCGGAATGGTTTGCCTATAACAACAATCAACTCAAAAGCTGAAACCGAAATCGAGTCCAGAGGCGATTTAGGCGAAAGCAGACGGGTTATACGAATGGTACTTTCCGCACTTGATTTTGAGTTCAGAAAAGCTCACGTCAAGGATGACGAGTATCTGTTCAGGTCTCTCGACCCGAAAGGTCAGACTCAGGCCCTGCAGGAGCTTTTTGACAATGCCGGGCTGCAGAGCAAACCGGTCGAAGAAAAGAAAAAACCAGCCAAGCAAGCAATTCCTTTCAAACCTGCTGCCAAATCAAACGGCGCGTCTCTGAAAGCAGCTTCTTCAGAAAAAAACGAAACGCCAGCGAACCCGGCTGCTTCCGGGAACAATTCCGTTTCCGAGAAAAAACCTTCCAAAGCAAAGGTCAAGGTCATCAAGCTCAAAAAATAGTAACCCAGCAAAACGGTCATAATGAGAATCATTTTACTCGGGGCACCTGGTGCAGGCAAAGGCACTCAGGCTCAGTTTATTGCTGCCACTTTCAACATTCCGCAAATTTCAACGGGCGACATGCTTCGTGCAGCCATCAAGGAGGGCACTCCACTCGGACTGGAAGCTAAAAAAGTCATGGATGCCGGCAAACTGGTTTCGGATGACATTATCCTCGGACTGGTCAAGGAAAGGCTGAGCAAACCCGATTGTGAAAACGGGTGCCTGTTTGACGGGTTCCCCCGTACTATTGCCCAGGCAGAAGCCCTGAAAAATGATAATATATCCATCGATCATGTTATCGATATCAAAGTAGACGACGAAGAGATAATCAAACGGATGAGCGGCAGACGGGTTCACCTTGCATCAGGAAGAACCTATCATGTCATGTTTAATCCTCCTGCCACAGAAGGTGTTGACGATGTAACCGGAGAACCTCTGGTACAACGAGAGGACGACAGAGAGAACACTGTCCGCAAGCGTCTCGATGTCTATCACAAAGAAACTTCGCCTCTTATCGAGTATTATCGGAAATGGAAACAGAACGGGACAACCAGTGCGCCAAAGTTCAGCAGCGTCAATGGCTTGGGCAGTGTAGAAGAAATCAGGGACAGTATTTTCCATGTTCTGAGTTCCTGAGCATGACTTTTCATCACTTAACGTAAAGCGTAAAAGTCAGTGTACAGCACTGGCTTTTTTATTGCACAGCCATGCATGCCCTGATACATGCCAATTATTATCTACGCGACGAACCTATGCTCGTCACGGTTCACGACGAACTGGCCGAAGATCTTCAGCCGGGTTGCCAGGTTCTTTTTTCACCGAAAAAAAATGCCAGACGAAGCATCATCGGCTACATTATCGAGGTAACCGAAAACAACCGGTCAAACCTGACCGAAGGGGTTATAACCGATATTCTCAACAGCGGCATCCCGGTCCTGACGCCAGTAACGCTCCGGCTGTCTCTCTGGGTTGCCGACTACTACATGACCCGGCCGATTGAAGCCATTAACGCCGCTCTGCCCGCCCCGTTGAAAACGACAGTCAGTGAACTCGTTGAACTCAATGATTTTCAGCTCCTCGGCAGCAGTAACCGGAAAGTTGTCTCCACGCGCCTGCGCAAGGAAATACTCACACTTCTGCAGCGTAAGAACAAACTCACGGTCAGGCAGCTTGAAGCCCTGCTTGGCAAAAAAAATCTCTACAGGACACTGGTCGAAATGGAACGCGGAGGCCTTGTGAGCCTGAAAAAAAGCCTCAAAACAACACGAACAAAAACAAAAACAGCCTATCGTTTCAAAAAACCGTTTACGGAGTCATTGCTGAACAACCTGTTGCATGCCCCACGTCAGGCTGAAGCCGTAAAGCGGTTGCACAGTCTTGAGAAGTCATGGTGCTTCCCTGAACAGATCGATACCACACCCGGCATAGCAAGAGAACTGGTTAAAAAAGGGATTTTGGAAGCCATAAAAGTTGAGATCGACAGCAGGTTTTCAAGCGGATTTGTCGAACCGAAGAAAATCATCAAACGCCTTACCCCGGCTCAACAGAGCGCACTCGACAGCATGAAATCCGGGTTTCGTTCCGGCAATTTCACCACCTATCTGCTGCATGGTATTACGGGAAGCGGAAAAACCATCGTTTACATAGAGTTGCTCAAAGAGGTTCTGGCCGCCGGAAAAACCGCAATTGTTCTTGTGCCGGAAATATCGCTGACTCCCCAAACGGCGTCCCGTTTCCGCCAGCACTTTGGTGACGATATACAGATTCTGCACAGCGCGATGAACAACCAGGAGAAATACAACGCCTGGCAAAAGCTTCGTAACGGCAAGGCAAAAATCGCTCTCGGAGCCCGTTCCACAATTTTTGCTCCCCTTGCCAATGTAGGCGCAATAATTGTTGACGAAGAACATGACACCGCATACAAACAGGACCGAACTCCGCGATACCAAGGGCGGGATACCGCGGTAATGCGCGCCAAACTGGAAAACGCCATATGTGTTCTCGGTTCAGCCACCCCTTCATTCGAATCGTTCCATAACGCTGAAACAGGCAAATACACCCTGCTCAGCCTCACGGAAAGGATCGACGGGGCGACAATGCCATCGGTAAAACTCATTCCCATGCGGGACAACAGAAAAGTCTCGTTCTCCTTATCGGAAGTGCTCTATCAACAGATCAAGATCCGGCTCAAACGAAATGAACAGGTTATACTTCTGCAGAACAGAAGGGGATTCGCCGGAAGCCTTCTCTGCCTGGATTGCGGAGAGATACCGACTTGCCGGCACTGTAATATCCCTATGGTCTACCATGCGGCAAGCCGCCAGCTCCGCTGTCATTACTGCGGCCATGCGCTGGCCTATAGTGAAAAATGCACCCGATGCACCTCGGAAAACATTCTCTACAAGAGCAGTGGGACAGAACGCATTGAAGAGGAACTCCGCGACCTTTTTCCAAAAGAAAAGATTCTTCGCATGGATGTCGACACAACAGGTATAAAAGGTGCCCACGCCATGATACTCAAGGATTTTCATGAGAAAAAAGCCCGGATACTTCTCGGCACACAGATGGTGGCAAAGGGGCTCGACTTCCCGGACGTCTCTCTTGTCGGTGTACTCATGGCAGACATTGGTCTTAACCTTCCCGACTTTCGGGCCGCTGAAAGGCTCTTTGCCCTGCTCATGCAGGTAGCCGGGCGCGCAGGCAGGTCAAGGATCTCAGGAGAAGTTTACCTCCAGACATACAACACCGACAACGAGGTCTTCACTTTCCTTATGCACGGGAATTACGAAAAGTTTTATCACCGGGACATGCGGGCAAGAAAAGAGCTTCTTTATCCCCCGTTTGCAAAACTTGTTTCCTGCGAGTTTTCTTCCCCGGACGAACATGCCGCAGAAAAAGCATCCGGGGAATTCGCAGATGCTCTGGCCCCATATGTATCACCCGAAACCTGCCTTGTGCTCGGACCGGCTCCGGCGGATATCGCCCGTATCAGGGGGCGCTACCGCTACCAGATTCTGCTGAAACTTCCCGATAAAAAAATCTCTGCCGAGTATTTGAAAAAGCTGCAATACTCTCTGATGAGAAAATACAGCCAGAACAAGCTCTCCATCACCATTGACGTCGATCCCCAGAACATGATGTAGGATTTATCAGCATCCAGGAGTCTGAATTAAGAAGAAAGAAATGACTAATGACGATTTACTAATAACAACAAGGTAGTGGGTAGTGAAAAATGGGGAGCAGGAATTTCGGATTGCTTATATTACTACAAATTTCTTAACACTCCCCGGTTTTCATCATGACTGATTTTGAATGGTCCTCCGGTTACTTAAAAAAACATCCTTTTAAAACAGCAGGCATAGTTCTTTTTCTTGCCGGCCGCTACCTTTTTGCTGCGTTCTTTCTCTACGGTTTTTGGCACAAACTGGTAAAAGGATGGCTCTGGACTGATGTCATGTATAAACATTTTACAGAAAGACTTGGTGAACTCACTCCCGGATCTTTTCAGGCACTGTATCTCGAACATTTTGCAATTCCTCTGGCAATGCCGATTGCCTGGATCGTTACTGTCGGCGAACTCGTCATAGGCATCTCGCTTGTCCTCGGACTTGCGGTTCGCATAAACGCCGCATTCGCGCTTTTTATGGTACTGAATTTTGCTGCAGGAGGCTACTATAATCTTACCCTTCCGCCGTTTATGGTTTACTCGGTACTTCTGATGATCCTTCCCTCAGGACACTGGCTCGGGATGGATCGAAAGCTTCATGAGAAATCCCCCGACTCTCTCTGGTTCCGTTAGTACGCATATGGAACGGTAAAAGGACCGATACGCGTTTGATTTGTTATTTCAAGCCATAGAGTCACCGGGCCATCCATAGAAAGAGAAGGGCATTTATGAGCTTCAAAACAACGATTCCGGTTACGGTTCTGCTGACTGCGTATGTGTTGAGTGTCAATATTCCGGAATACCAAAGCTTTGCCGGAAAGCATATAATTTCCCTGCAGGATATTGTCAGGCAACGATTGTTGCCTGCCGTGGACAACCATCTCCTCCCCATGTTCCTTTCAGGAACTGTTCTTGCCGAGCACACACCTGCGCCACCTGACTCGACAAAAAAACGACCTGCAAAAGACTTTTATGATCTCCTGCAACAAGGCGATTCGGCGTTTTATACCATGAATTATGAAAAAGCCGACTCACTCTATAGCATCGTCCTTGACATGCGCCCTGACAACGCCGCTGTCAACTGGAGGCTTGCCCGCCTTTACGTAAGCATGGGTGAGGCACTGTCTCCTGAAAACACCGAGGAACGCCAGCCATACTACGCAAAAGCGGTTCAGCATGCAGAAACATGTATCGGTAATGATGACCATATAGCTGAAGGACATACCTGGCTTGCTGCGTCGCTTGGTGTTCTTGCCGACAATATTG
>JAKSCY010000443.1 GCA_022360355.1 Chlorobiales bacterium | reverse complement strand
TACAGAGAATCGATCAGCTACTACGTAATCAATCAGACCCGGTTCTGGGATCGATTGATTCTGTCCTTAGGGTACCGTATAGAATCATATGACCTCAAGAACCTCTACGCCAATGACAGTAATAGAGTTGTCACCAATGCACAGGAGAGCTTCCAGCGTGAGAAGAGTGCATCACAATGGAGCGTGGGCTTCGTATACGACCGAGAGTTGGGCTCCAATCTCTATTATAAGCACGCACGACTGTACCGATTTCCTCAATTCGACGACATCGTGAACTTCGGCATAGGATTCCCTCCGTCGTTTGATCCGCCGTTCTTTCCACTGGATCCCGAAGAAGGGACTCTCGATGAAGTCGGGATAAGGCATTGGTTCACTCGGAACATATACGCTTCGGCTACCTATTACGAACTGGACATGGACAACGAGATTCTCTTCGGTTCGGACTTGAATGGGAATTTTCGCAATAACAATGTGCGCGACGTCTCCCACGCAGGGTTGGAGCTTGAAGCCCTGATCAGATTCACTCCTCGCTGGACGCTTCAAGGAAACTACACGCGACAGTCGATCATCGTTAGGAGTAATTTCCGACCGGACTTTCCGGGTCAGACCACTGAGGACAAATGGTTGTGGCAGAATCCTGCGGACCTGGCCAACCTCACACTGTCCTACGAAAACAAGGAGTGGGGTTTTTCCGCCCTGATAGCAGGTCACTACGTGGGCAGTCAGTATCGTACGAATGATCCGTTCAATGAATCAGAGCCATTGGAGCCCGCAAAATGGGGTGACATTGCATTTTCGCAATCATTCTTCGACGGACTCGGAACGCTCTACTTCGGGATCAAGAACTTCACCGATAGGCAGTACGCGCTGCTCGGCACTCGTTCCAGCCCGAGTCCCTTCTTTCCGCCTGCCGTGCCGCTCGCGTGGTATCCCAATGAAGGCAGGACGTACTACATGGGTATGAAATCTGAAATGGATTTCAACAGGATGCGCATGCCCACAACGGACGACCTCACCAGAATGAATAGAAGGTTGTATGGGGC
>JAKSCY010000327.1 GCA_022360355.1 Chlorobiales bacterium | reverse complement strand
GTGAGGCACTGGCCCGGGCAGCAAAAAATCATTACGATCTCATCATCATGGACCTGAACATGCCGGTGATGAACGGCTATGAGACTGTCGACAGGCTGCGTCGTGGTGAGGCTGGAGCGGAAGCGGGTGCAACCCCTGTAATCGCCTACAGCGCCGAGCCGGCCTATATCGCCCAAACCATGTCGGAGAAGGCGGAAATGCAGGCTTTTCTCGCCAAGCCATGCAGCCAGGCTGAACTGGTCAACGCATTGCGAGCGGTTCTCTATACAGAGTCGTGCGGACAGTCCGAGACCGCTATGCTTGACGGTCAACGGGCACTGCTTGTCGATGACTCGGCCCTGAACCGTGATCTGCTCGCCATGAGCCTGACCGACACCGGCCTGCAGGTGGCGGTGGCAGAAAATGGAGCGGAGGGCTGGGATATGCTTCAGAGAAAGGAGTTTGACCTGTTGATCACCGACATCCGGATGCCTGAGATGGATGGACTGGAACTGACCCGCCTGCTCCGCGCCAGTGCCGAGAAGCATCTGCACCGAATGCCGGTCATCGGACTGAGTGGTGCGGCAGAAGAAGAGGAAGCTGCAAGGGCAGCGGGAATGAATGATTTCCAGCTCAAAACCGATAGCCCGGATCTTCTGATCGCCTCTATCAAGAAGCTGCTGGCCTCGTCACCCACAGTGAATCCAACAGATGTCACGCCATCCCCGATGAATCCCGCCGCCTCTGCAGCATCGCACGGGTTGTCGCCAGTCGATATGCAAAATCTTTTCAAGACGTTCCTCGACGAGTTTCGTAATACCCCGGCCGCCATGCACAAGGCCTTGGCAGAGCACAACATCAAAGAGCTGCAGGAACAGGCACATAGGCTCAAAGGAAGCGCAGCACTTTTTGGCGCCGAATCCGTGCGGCAAGCCGCCAATGCACTGGAGCAAAGTTGCCGCTTGGGGCAGACAGGAGAACTGGAAAAACAGGTTGAAAATCTGCTCGCCGCTCTTGCAGAGCTGTTAAAGCCGGGTGGCCAAGGGATAAAAGACGCTCCACAGATTTTTGGCTGAAGATGGATAGCAAAAATGGAGTATATTACACAAAAATGAAACATTTATTCTACGGCACGGTACTTCTTCTGCTGTTGACAGGCATACCGTTATTCATAATAAGGCAACTCCACCTGGGGAGAAATTCTTCCACTCACAAAGTTGGACAGGAAATTTATTCTAAAAGGAGATCAGGATGAATAAAAGCTATGCTCTTGTTTCAGCCATACTTTTCGGATTGGTCGCCCTGATCCATCTGATCCGTGCTTTTATGGGATGGGAAGTGTTAATCGGGGACTATGTGCTTCCGGTAGTACGGTCATGGGTTGTTTTCGGCGTCACCATCTGTCTTGCAGCCTGGGGGTTCCGCGGCTCAAAAGGATATGCCGTTGTTTCCGCTGTTCTGTTCGGCCTCGTAGCTCTGCTCCACCTCTATCGTGTGCTCATCTCACAAACAGTCGTCATCATCGACACCCTTACTGTTCCAATGACTGCATCCTGGGTTGGTTTTATAGTATCTGCAGGCCTTTGTGTTTGGGGCTTCCTCAGTTACAGATCTTCGTAAGGATGTCAAGAATACACAAGGTTAGTTCCCGGTCCCTGCATATGGGAAAACTTAAACGCGGAGACGATCTTCTCGGGGCAATCGGCGTTATCTGCAGGGAAAAAAGTATCCGTCTTGGCAGAGTCGAAGCGATTGGCGCGGTTGAAAAAGCAACGCTCGGCTACTATGACCAGAAACGAAAAGAGTATGATTTTTTCACCATTGGCTCACCTCACGAAATCACGTCTCTGATCGG